>RPPD01000103.1 GCA_003818675.1 Spirochaetaceae bacterium | reverse complement strand
TCGCAGCGATGTCGGACATTCTGCAGACAATCATCGGAACCTTTGTCATGCTTCTTTTCATCGTCGCCATCATCATCATCACGAACACGCTTTCGATGACCGCAATTGAAAGGACCGAGGAATTCGGAATGATGAGAGCTGTAGGGGCGCGGAGAAGCTTTATTACGAAGATGTTCCTTTCGGAAACCTTCTTTCTTTCCTTTATTTTCGGGGGGGCCGGAATTTTTCTGGGAGTTATCTTCACATGGATCATCAGGCCGCTCGGGATCAATTCTGGAGGCAATGAAATCCTTGAACTGCTTTTCGGCGGGGAGATATTCCAGCCGATATTGGGCGGTTGGGGTCTGATTGGGGGAATAAACAATCTCCTCGTCGTCACCATCCTTGCCGTGCTCATGCCGCTATGGGTTGCGAGGAAGATAACCCCGCTTGATGCGATTAATCGCCAGTAAAAGAGGGAAGATATATGAGTTTTTTAATACAAATATTGTCTATTTGTCTGGTTGCAGGAATTACGGCATTCATTGCCTATATGATTTTCCTGATGTTCAAATCCAAAATGGCGCTGAAAATCAGCACCAGAAATCTGACGCGGCAATTCCGCAGAAATCTTTTACTGGGCATATGCATAGCGGTTGGAATGGCAATCCTGGTCATCACCACGTCTTTTACCAGCGGCCTGACGGACATCATCTTCAACAAGGTGATGATCTATATGACCGGCCATATCCGCGTTGAGGGAACGGAATACACAAGCCGCAAGGCCGTCATCATCAGGGACAGGCCGCGGGCCGAGGAACTCATCAGGCAGAACGTCGAGGGGATCAAGTCCATCGACGAGGAAGTCAGTGCTTTCGGACGAGCCATAGGCAATGGCAAGACGAGTATGGTTGCTTTGGTGGGAATTTCCAGAGACGCCGATTTTTACAAGGAGACAAACCTGGAGGAGGGTGATCCCAGGGACATCTACAAGGATGACGCCTTCCCGGGAATCCTTCTTTACAAAAATATGGCCAACGACCTGAATGTGAGAATGACCGACACTGTTCGAATTCGCTTCCAGACCATTTATGGAAGCGACCAGGTGATCCAGTACAAGATCGTGGGCCTGATTCCATCGGAGAACATGTTCATGGACATGGCGGCTTTTGTCGACGTCGAGAGACTGCGGAAGGACCTCCAGTTAAGGCCGGAGGAATGCCTTGGCCTGAATATCGTTGTCAATTATCCCGAGGACGCGGCCAAGGTCATCGCTCAGGCGAACAAGCTGTATGCCTCGCTCGGCGCGCAGGTAGCGGGCGTCAGGGGAATTCTGACTGGCAACAATATCTCCGCAACAGGGGATGTCTACGCGATCAAACTGACCGCTGCGGAAAAGACCGAGGAAATCGCCAAAGCGCAGCTGCGGTTCATATCCGGGGATTATGCGTCATTCCATGACGACAAGAGCGGAATTGTGCTCACCGAAAAGCTCGCAAGTGAACTGAAGGCCGGAATCGGGACAAAGCTCGTCTACCATTATATTCCAAGGTTCGGCGGAGACGAGGTGCAAAAGGACGTTGTGGTAAAGGGAATCATCACAGTACCGGATTCATTCGGCGACAGGGCCGCGTTTGCCAACGAGAAAGTCTTCCTTGATACCTATTTCTGGAATCTGCCCAGGGAATACGCAACAGCAGCGGCCGAAGCACCGCTGTACAAGGCTCTGCTTCCGGAATGGGAACTTCTGGAGCGCAGCCCCGACACGGATTCCATGATGAAAAAGATGCTCAGGCTCAACAAGGAAACATGGACCGGGTACAGAATTGATGTCCAGACAATGTATGAGACAGCGAGCATGATAACGGATTTCCAGTTCTGGATCAATTTTGTATCGGTGACCGCGGTATTCATCCTGTTTTTTGTGATTGTGATAGGTGTTGTCAACACCATGCGCATGAGCATACGGGAGAGGACACGCGAGATCGGGACCAATCGCGCCATAGGAATGCAAAGCAGGGATGTAAGGCTGGTTTTTGTGTTTGAAATAGTGCTTCTTGCATTTTTATCATGTGTTGCCGGGATAATTCTTGGATTTGGTTTGATGGGACTTCTTGGTTTGATTACTTTTGATCTGAAGGATAATCCGTTCAGCATGTTTTTTGTGAACAAGCATTTATATTTTATGCCTACAATACAGGCAATTTACCTGACTTTGGGTGTTATAGTATTTATGTCATTTTGTGTTGCGTGGACAGCAGCCAGGCGCGCTGCAAAAATGAGCGCGGCTGAGGCCCTGCGACATTACGAATAATTGGAGGAAATAGAAATGAGGTTTTTAAGTACAAGCATGAAGGCAAGACTTCTTTCCTTGCTTGCCAGGTTTTTGATGATGGTACCGGCGCTTTTTGCAGCCCGTGCCCTTGTGGCAGGGGGCGAGGCCATGGCTGATCCCGGCACAGACATCCCCGCCATACAGAAGATCATTGACTATGTGGACACCACATATGAACTGCGGAGTGACATGACCGCGCAGGCCAGGATCACAACCAAGGACCCTGAACAGGGAAACAAGATCATAGAAAGCATCCTGTACCGCCGCGACCGCGACGATGCGTTTCTGGTTGTGATTGCGTCGCCAGAAACAGACCGCGGCAACGGTTATCTGCGCGTGGGGGACAACATGTGGATGTACAAGCGCAACACGCGCACATTTACTCACATAGGCCGCGACGAGAAGATCGGCGGATCCAATGCAACAGCCGGGGATTTTGAGAGCCGCAAGTTCGGCGAGCTCTACAAGCCCGCAACAGATGCACAGGGCCGTGACAAGATAACTGCGGAGACCCTTGGCAGCGGAAACATCCCGGTTTACAAGGTTGAGGTTATGGCCAAGGTAAATGACGTGAAGTACCCGAAGCTTGTGATGTGGATCACCCGCGACAAGTATCTTGAACTCAAGCGGGAATGCTACAGCCTCTCCGGAACACTCATGGAAACGGATTTTTTCACGAGCTACAAGGAGATAGACGGCCGCTATGTGCCGCTTCTCCAGAAGTTTGTGGACGAGATTGAGAAGGGGAGGACCTCTGTACTGGAGATCACCGGGATCTCTTTTTCAAAGGTTGATGACTACAAGTTCGACAAGGCCTATCTTGAAAGCCTGAGCAAGTAGGGTATGGCTATGACTGGAAAAAAAATATTTGTGGCATTGGTTTGCGCGGGTTTGATAATCGCCGCCTCTCCTGCATTTGCTCAGGCTGCAGCCGGTTCTTCAACCGAGGAGGATGACTTTTTCGGCACGGGTCCTGTCGAAGTGAAGCCCGGTGAATCCGAGGTAAAGGATTTGGCCGAACAGCTGGACCGTGAACAGGTGGGGCTTTCAGGAAACCTGCAGGCTTCAAGTTCCTACACGGCAACGCGGGAGTTCTTCAAAGGGGATGCTGACTGGAATGACAATCTGCTCTCGCACATGATATACGGAGATTTCCTGATTGACATAAGGCTCAAGAAGGGTTTCCGTGCGTTCGTGGACATCAACCTTGGCTATATTACAAACGGAGCGCCAATGGTGCACAATTACACGGTTATTTCTAGTCCTGATGGTTGGCTCCCTGGTTCCGCACTTATTGTCACGGATGAGGCAACTACACTATTTGGCATCAAGGAGATATTCTTTGATTTCAACATCGTCAACGTGGTCAATTTCCGCGCGGGCAAGCAGGTGCTCCAGTGGGGCAGGGGCTATCTCTGGAATCCAACTGACATGATAAATGTGGAACGCAAGAGCTTCATGGACCTGGAAGCGCTGCGTGAGGGAGTTTTCGGATTGCGCACTGACGTGATATTCGCGCGCGAGTTCAGACTCTACACCTTCCTTGACCTGAACTCTGTGGAGCAAGTATCCGATGTGGCCTTTTCTGCGCGTGCAGAGGCGCTGATAAATACATTTGAGTTTGGCGTATCAACATGGCTGAAGAATGAGAAGATCCCGGTTTTCGGGGCTGATTTTTCCACGCCTCTTTTCTGGGACATCAACATGACAGGAGAGGCCGCGTTCTCATGGGGGAGCAACGCGGACAAAATGGACACCGATGGCAGTGTTTATTCTGTGCGTGATGAACTTGTGCCAAAGATAGCCATAGGGCTCTCGCGCTCATTTGATGTGGGCGACGAGGATGCCAAGATCATGGCAAATGCCGAAGTTTTCTATAATGGCGCGGGCTATGACGATAACATGTTTGGGGAATTGTCACCTTTTGATCTTGTTGATTTTTATACTGGCTACTACGAGTCCGGCAATTATGGTAAATTCTATGGCGCGCTCTTTATCACCGTCAACGAGTTTATCCGCAATGACATGACTCTGACGCTTTCGGGGATGGGCAACTTTTCTGACATGTCGTTCATCGCCATGGTCAATCTTTCCATGGAACCTGTCAATAATTTCACACTCAATTTTTCGGTGACAGCGTACCTCGGACCTGATGAACGGGAATATACGATATCGTTCAACCAGGACGCAATGGCCATCTATAACAACATGCTCACCGCAGGCCTTGGCGCCAGGGTTGTTTTCTAGAAAATAGATAGTTGACGTTTATTGCTGGTTGTAGTTGGAAATCTCGCTTATGAGTGTGTCCTTGTATTTTGTACCAGGATAAAAGCTAACAAGTTTTACTACCACGAATGTGAGGCCTGCCTTGTCAGCTGGTATGTCATTATTGGGAATTGGCAGGTTCTGATACCCGTTAAAGTCCTTCAGTTCTACTTCGTGCTGTGCCACCATTTTAATGGTGGAATAGACAGTACCAAACTGGTGGGCATCTCCGCGCTGGGCAACCAGGACTGTGACCTGCACTTTGCGGGGCCTGCAATTGGCAGCAAAGGATGCCGCTGATTTTCCGTAACCGGCCCATATTTGTACTGGCCGCAAAACATCCACATGCGCTATCACTGCCTGATGTATTCCCTCGTCCAGCGCACCTTCGCACCATGCGGTTTTGGGATCACCGTCCGTCACCCGCTCAGGGCTGTACATGCATTCCCAATTGTGAAGAAGCTGTTCATACTCCTTGAGCTCCGCATTCATGTCAGGGGTTCGAACGGGTTTTGTCCCGTCTGTTGCAAAAAAACTCGTACACCAGTTGTTGTAACTGCCAGTGCCCGAGTCATCAAGCGACTTTATAATAAACGCAGGCGTGAGAACGGAAAGCGCCGCGTTGAATTTGGAAGGATCCCTGCCTGTGCTATTGTAAGCCTGGGAAAAGGCGAGTACTGGTAGTAGAAGAAAAAGGATTGCAATAAAAATACATTTTACTTTCATCATAGTCTCCTCAAAAGCGGTTAAATGAAATTACCAGGCATGCCCCATGGCCCTATTTTTCCTGCGGGTTATCGATTGGCATTCTGCTGCGTAATTTGCGCTTTCTTGCAAAAACAATAATGAGAATTACGCCTGGTACAGTAAAAATTACAAGCATGATAAGAATCGGTAAAATCATTTGTAAAATTGATCCCGCATCTAATCCAGTTTCCATTTTATGTCACTCCTTTTCAGAATTATATAGTTTTAAAAATGCGCGTCAAAGTCGATGGCAAAGGGCATCCACCAGCCTCCAGCCGCAAGCTCGCGCGAGAACGGGAAGGCGGTGTAGAACGTCAGGCTCGTGAAACCGAGGAGGTTGATGTAGACGCCTGCGCCAGCTGAAAACAGGAAGCCCGAATTGTCGTAATATACATAGTCATAATAGCCGCTGTCGAAAAAGATCACGATGCCAGGGGTCACATTCCCGAGGCCGATGTTGAACTGGGAAATATTCATGCGGTATTCCAGGTTGAGCACAGCCTTGAGCTGGCCGTCAAAGCGCGCATCCTCGTAGCCGCGCACGGCGTAGCCAAGGCCCCAGCGGCTGTTACGTCCGCCAATGGTCTGCTGGATATTGAGGGGGATGGTGTCGCCCAAGCAGTAGTCTGCGGCGAAAAAAAATCCCGCGTATCCGGAGAGCAGGTTCAGTTTTTCCCGGGGTGCAATGTCAAAAAGCAAGAGAAATCCCTTTGCCGTGAGATTAAAGCGCAGAAAATCCGCGCGGCCTGCAAGGTCATTCATGAGCCACTCGGGACCCCATTCCACGGATGTTTCCGCGTAGATACCGTTTATGGTCAGATGCGGATCGCTTGTGTCCAGGTCATGCCAGGTCAATCCCGCTATCACCGAGTTCTGGAAAAGCCCATCAGTCTCTGGAGGCGAAGAATCAAAAAGGAGCTCTGTTACCTCAGTATTGTCCAGGGGAAAGTCGTAGCGTATGCGATAAAAAGCAAATGCCTCAAAAAGGTTGTGCCCTGGCTGTTTGTTGAAGAGAATTCCCTGCGCAATGCCCAAATCAAATCTGCCGCCAACGCGCACATAATACGGGCTTTCTTCCGGATCATAAATGCCGGGCATGTATGATCCATCATATTCCTCATTGTTTGGGTCCCGGAAAAAATTGAGCCATTCGTATCCGCCGCCCGCTATTGCCCAGAGTATTGTGTCCGGGTCTCCGGAGCTCGTATCTGATACGATGTATCCCAGACCAATGTCAACACCCAGAAGCCTTACGCCCAAAGTGAAGAGGAATGGATCCCGCGGTTCAGGTACATCCTGGGCAAACAGAACACAGGGAACAAGCGTTAGAAAAAGCAGACAGAGAATCGTGTACTTCATCGACATCCCCCTTGTTATAGATGATGAACAAAAAATGACCGGTGTCAATAGTGGGCCCGGGCATAACAGCATGAATAATTCACCTTGACAGAAAAAATGCCTGCCTTATATTTGGATGCATGGGATATTTACGGTTTTCTGTTATTTCAATTATCTCCCGTACCGGATTGCAGCTTGCAGCTGTACTTTTGGTTCTGCTTTTGTTTTCCTGTCCAGGTCTTCCTGTAAGAGAACTTGATGTCTCGGCAGGGAGAGCGGAACAACTGGACCTGATTGAAAACCATTTTGGAGTCTCTGCCAAAATGCCTGCACAAATACTGTTGCCGCGTGATGCAGCGAGCGCATTTAATGCGGCCCAGGCAGGATTTGATCCGCAAGATTCCACTGAAATATTACAGAAAGCTTTTGATTCAGGTGCTCAAACAGTGCTCATACCCAGGATGAGCACTCCGTGGATTACCAGGCCGCTTTTTATAACAAAGCCTTTGACACTCATTATTGAGGAAGGCGCAGTTATCCAGGCCAAACGTGGAGAATTCATGGGGCGAAATGATGTGCTTTTGAGTATTTTGGAGTGTTCAGGGGTGCGAATATACGGGTATGGCGCTTTTTTGCGCATGCACAAGACAG
>RPPD01000102.1 GCA_003818675.1 Spirochaetaceae bacterium | reverse complement strand
TGGAATGGTTGATGTCGTCTCCCTGGTGGAGAAGGCAGAACAGGTATTAGATAAGGAAGAAGCGGAGAAGCTCCAGAAAAAAATGGAGCAGAACACCTTCGATCTGGAGGATTACCTGGATCAATTCCGCAAGGTCAGGAAAATGGGAAGCATTCAGAAGGTTCTGGAAATGATACCGGGGGCGGCTGGAAACATAGACGAGGACAGGATAAATCCTGATGAAATGAAAAGGGAAGAGGCGATAATACTCTCCATGACCAGGACGGAAAGGAAAAATCCCAACATGATTGGGCCGTCAAGAAGAAAGAGAGTCGCCCGTGGAAGTGGAACGGCAATGTTTGATGTAAACAAGCTTCTGAAGAAATTCGAGAAGACAAAGATAATGATGAAAAAAATGGCAAGAGACAAGAATTACCAGCAGCAGTTGATGGGAAACTTGAATCAGTAATATACTACTGGAGGAGGTAGTCAAGTTGAGCGTAAGAATAAGACTGAAGAAATTCGGAACCAAGAAGCGGCCATATTACAGGGTGGTAGTGACAGATTCACATACACCCAGGGATGGAAGGCCTTTGGAAGAAGTTGGTTTTTACCATCCGATTGAGGTGGAAGAACGTCAGATAAATCTGAAAGAAGAGAGAATAAAGGACTGGCTTTCAAAGGGCGCGATACCAAGTGACACTGTCCGGATGTTGCTCAATAAAAAGAATATCCGAAAAGAGAAATAATTTTTAGGAAAATCCAGGGAAATATCCAGGCAAGGACGGACTAAAAAGCACCATAAGTCTTCCGCCAGTTCGAAAGGAGTACAGCGTGGAAAAAGATCTTGTTGAGTACATTGCGAAAGCTCTTGTAGACAATCCATCAGGCGTTGCTGTTAACGTCATTGAGGGTGAAAAATCCACCATTCTCGAGCTGAAAGTGTCGGAAACAGATATCGGAAAGGTTATCGGGAAACATGGACGCATTGCCAAGGCCATAAGGACAATTTTAAGCGCTTCGGCAACAAAAAAAGACAAACGGGTGGTCTTGGAAATTTTGGACTGATGGGAGTTCTTGCTATAGGGATTGTTACAGTGCCTTTCGGCGTGGCTGGCTGGTGCAAAGTAAAAAGTTTTTCAGGGGAAACCGGACATTTCCTTGGTTTGAAGGAGGTATGCATCAGGTTTGGTGGATCAGACAGGAACTTGGCTGTAGAAGAAGTCAAGGCATCCGGAAGCCTGGTGCTCGTGAAGTTCGCGGGTATCAACACCCCGGAGGAAGCAAGGAAACTGTCTGGCGCAGAGCTCCTGGTTGAAAGGGCTTTTGGACAAAAACTGGAGCATGGCGAGTATTATATAAATGATCTATGCATGTGCGCGCTGTTCTGCCATAATGAAAGGGTGGGACAGGTTACGGGGATGATAGAGGGAGGGCCTGCCCTTCTTCTGGAAGTCAGGAAGGATGACGGAACCACCGTACTGATTCCCTTTATCGGGAAGTTTATAGGTGGTGTTGATCTTCCCAACTTGCGAATAGAATTGACAGAGGATTTTCTGCTTTCATGAAAATATCTGTGATAACCATTTTCCCTGAGATCTTTCATGAGTTTTTCAGGAGCTCAATAATCGGGAAAGCGGCCCAAAGCGGGAGACTTGTTCTGGGATGTGTTAATCCCAGGGATTTTGCATATGACCGCCACAAGAAGTGTGATGATACTCCATTTGGCGGCGGTGCGGGAATGGTGATGAAACCTGAACCGCTTTCAGGCGCACTGGAAAAAGTGATGTCCGAAAGCAGCCAGGAAAAGGGAAAGCACAGGATTATTTTCCTGTCGCCGGGAGGGAAGACATTCTCCCAGGGAATGGCTGAAGAATTTGCCGCACTTTCTGAATTGACGCTTTTGTGCGGACACTATGAGGGGATTGACCAGCGGATCATAGATCACTATGTGACTGACGAGGTCTCCGTAGGAGATTACATTTTATCGTCGGGTGTGACAGCAGCCATGGTTGTGACAGACGCAGTATGCAGACTGGTCCCGGGAGTGATAAGTGAAGAATCACATGAGTGCGAGAGCTTCACTGGCGGGCTTCTGGAGTACCCGCAGTACACGAGGCCCCGCGTATGGATGGGACATGAGGTACCGGAAATATTGTTCTCCGGACACCATGAATTGATAAGAAAATGGAGAGTTGAAAGAAGCATCGGCAAGACGAAAAAAAACCGTCCCGATCTTCTGGAAAATTTAGATATATGAAAACTGCACAATATGAAGGGGGAAGATGAAAATGAACATGTTGAAGAAGGTTGAAAGCATCGGAATGAGAGAAAATGCCGAGGATTTCCGCGTGGGAGATACTCTAAAAGTGCATTATAAAATCATTGAAGGAAAAACTGAACGCATTCAGGCTTTTGAAGGTTTGTGCATCAACATCAAGAACACCGGCATTCGGAAAGCCTTCACAGTGCGCAAGATATCATACGGCGTTGGCGTAGAGAGGACATTCTTCGTGCATTCACCAAAGATCGCCAAGATTGAAGTTGTGCGCATGGGCAAAGTCAGGCGCGCAAAGCTTTTCTATGTCCGCGACAAGGTTGGCAAGGAAGCTCGCATAAAGGAACGCAGGGTAAAAAAATAAGAAAAGCGAATGCCGCTTTTTAATTTTGAAAGCATGTTAAGACTTACAGGCAGCGCCAGACAGAACCTTTCGGTTTCGTCTGGCGATTTTGTTTCCGTAACCGTCCTAAAACAGCTTGGTCCTGATAAATGGGCTGTTGGAATAAAGGGTAAAGTATTTCCTGCAATATCAACAGTTCCGCTGTCTAGTGGCGCAACAATATTTGCGCAGGTGCAAATGCAGGGAAAGACAATAATACTGAAGCTCGCGAATGAAATGCCACAGCAGTCGCAGCTTGCACAAGCACAGCTTGAACAGGCAAAGCTCGCAATGGGTAAACTTGGATTGCCTCATGATCCTGTTACCCTTCTTGTTGTTTCAAACATGATGAAAAGCTCACTTCCAATAGACGAAAAGCTCGTTTTGAAAATACGCCATGCACTATTACAGATGAAGGGTGATAGAGAAAAAAACGCGCGAATCCTGGCACTCTGTGTTGAGAAGGGCATTTCTCCAGAATCACCCGGAATTCAAGAGCTTGCTGGTCTTATTGACCAGGATGCAGGCAGTGGCGGCAGGAAAGATCGCAAAAAAAAGGATGGATACAGGAATTCAAATAATTCGGAGCAGAAGGAATTGAAAAATGATTCAATGCAGCCTGGTGAAAAAAGCATATCAATGCCCGTCCTGGGAACTGAAGATATTTCTCTAACAGACATTTCTCCACTTTCAGTGTTCAACCACCTGCGGGGTTATGATGGAAACTGGGTTGTTGTTCCTTTTGAAACAAACCTTTCTGGAAAGGCCCAGAAAGGGAACATGCGAGTGCTTTATGATGTCTATTCAAGGAAAATCAGGAGAATAGTAATAGCTCCTGATGGCATGAATGAGGGGAAAATATTCTTTGTTCTTGAACCGGCAACAAAAGGACTGCATTGCTCAATTTTCACCAATGAAAAAGTACGGAAAAAGCTCTCGCAGGTTCAAATTGATGAGTTCAAGTCAAAAATGAGTAATTTAGGTGTAAAAATTGACGATATTATACATGAGGATGTATTTTTTGACGGTTTTAACCAGGAAATTGAGCATAACAACCTCC
Source organism: Spirochaetaceae bacterium (assembly GCA_003818675.1). The sequence continues at coordinate 3,667 of RPPD01000102.1, read as the reverse complement.
AAAGCATTGATACACAGGGATAGTGCTGATATATTGGAGACAGGGATGTAAAAATGGATAATAAAAAGGCAGTCGCAGTACAGTACCTTCCCGGACTACCTGCACCATTTATCGTTGCAAAAGGCAGGGGCAAGATCGCTGAAAAAATCACTGAAATAGCAAGGATACATGGCATAACACTGGTTGATAATGTTTCTCTTGCTGATCGCCTGGAGATGATTGATATCGGCTCTTTCATACCAGAGGAATACTACGCAGTTATTGCCGAAATCTTGGTTTTTGCAGGAAGGTTTTAGAGTTGTATGAAAGAAATAACCATTGACAACCTGAAACCTGGAATGAAGTTTGATGCTCCTGTTTATATAGATGACCACAATATTCTTGTACCTCCGGGAATCCCAATACGGGAAAAGGATATTGAACGGTTGAAGCGATGGGAGATAAAGCACGTTTCAACTGATGGGAACACCATCACAGACAGTCCAGAGGGAGATAATCTGGAAAAATCCCTGCTTTCAGACCTTTTTGATGAAAAGTCAGATTCGGCAAAGGCAGCCACACTCTATGACGCCTCGGTCAGGAAATTTATCGCAGTGCTTGATTCTATCAAGAAGCGCCAGAAACACCCAAAAGAAACAATTGACAGCATCGTCAATGATATATTCTCGGTAGTTAAGGATGAAAAAAACGAGATCGTCCAGCTCGTGCTTCATTCAGAGCGTTCAAGCGATGATTTTGCCGCAAATGCGATCGCTTGCGCCATCATATCAATAATAATCGGTATGAACATGAAGCTCGTGGGCCACAAGATTCTTTCGCTTGCGTGCGGTGCGCTTTTGCATGACATGGGCATGACCCGCATACCGGACTCAATACGCAACAAAAAAGAAGACCTGAACGCCCAGGATTTCAATACGATAAGAACGCATACAATACATTCATACAGCATCATCGTAAAGGAAATGAAATATCCGGAAGAGATTGGCCAGATAGCCCTTTACCATCATGAGCGATGGGATGGAAAGGGATATCCAAAGAACGTATCTGGTGAAAATATCCCTCTTTTTGCCAGGATTGTGTCTGTTGCTGACGCATATGTGGCCATGATTAATGAGAGGCCCTACCGCGATCAGATGATTGGGTATGACGCAATAAAGAACATCATCAGCGATAATTTCAAACGCTTTGACCCCGCTGTAGTGAAGAGTTTTCTTAAGGGAATGGGAATATATCCCATCGGCAGCATAGTGCTTTTGAATGATTCATCAATTGGCCGCGTGGTTTCAACCCATGCCAGCGCTCCTTTAAGGCCCAGGGTGGAAATTATCATGAACCAGCGTGGCGAAAAAGTGGACGATGAATTGACAATCAACCTTCACGAAAGGAGTGACTTGTTCATCATGCGCGCCATAGATCCTAAAATGATACGGATGGATCGCGGAGCAATGGATCACGGAGCAATGGATCGCGGAGCAATGGGTCATGGAGAACAGGCCAAGCAGTAGCGAGAAGGGGAGAGAAGGCGAGGAGATTGCGCTCGATTTTCTCCTGAAAAAGGAGTATACTATATACAAGCGCAATCATGTAACACCAAGGGGAGAGATTGACATTATAGCCGGGGACAGGGGCACGATTGTTTTTGTGGAGGTCAAGATGTCAAACCTCTATGAGGTTTCAGACATAGGCCGCTCCGTGGGAAACCTTAAGCGGAGAAAACTGCGTGACGCAGGGCTTCTTTACCTCAGGGATAAATACGGGACGGTAGAGATTCCGTGCCGTTTTGACGTGATATTGATCAACCTGTTAAAGGACAGGATAATGCATTTTGAGAACGCATTTTGATTAAGGCAGGAGAAGCGTGAGAACGCCCAAGAACACTGACAAGAAGAAGCTTGAAGAACTCAAAAAAAAGATAAAAAATAATGATTATCTCAACCACGCCATTGGAAAGATAGCGCAAACTCTTACAGAGAACATCGTCAACGAAGAATAAGAGGAAATCATGCAGGAAAACAACCCAAACAGCCCAAGCCGTGGAGGCAGCCAGGGCAGAAGACGGCAGAGGAGCGGACGGAGAAGGAGATTCCACGACAGGCACTTCCAGGATAGAAACAGGGGTCGTCGTGATGAAAATCAGGTTGCACTGATATGCGCAATATGCGAGAAGGAAATCAGGGAAACGGCAAGCGCAATTGGAATTCCCGAAAGTGGCAATCCCGCACATTTTGACTGCATATTAAAAAGACTTTCAGAAACAGAGAGCATTGCGCAGCATGAAAAAATATGCTACCTCGGCAAAGGGAGTTTTGGAATTGTGAGATTCCAGCGCCCTGGAGGATCTGTACCTTTTGTAATAAGGAAAAGAATACAGTTTGAGGTTTTTGAGGATACACCGCAATGGCGCAAGGAACTTACGCAATACAAGTCTGTTAATCCAATGGCTGACAAAAAGAAGAGGGAAGAAGAACAGGCACGGCAAGAACAGGAAAAGAAAGAGTTGCAGGGCATGTTGCCGGATGGAAATCAGGCTCAGCAAAATAATCTGCCACAAGAAAACACATAAAAAAAGGCGCACTTTTTAAAGCACGCCCAATATTTCATATCAGATTAACAACTGCAATATCGATTACACGACGTGATTAATTCGTCTGTTGGCGTAATTTATCAAGAACTTCCCGGGCTCTGTCCTTGACTTCTTTTGCGTAGGTCCCCTGCTGAATTTTTATCATTGCTCTCATGGATACTCCATCAGTAACGCCGTCATCAGAGTCCATAAGGCGCTCAATTGCAACAATTGCCGACATGGCCAATGCGTCATTTGGCGCAGAGTAATCCTGAAATTCTACTGCAGAAGCTATTGCACGGGAGGTAGTATTATTTTCATTTAAACCAATAATACCAAGTGAATAAATGGCATTAGTTTTCACCAGATAATCATTATCTTGCTGAAGGACAACTATTAATACATCTGTTGCCTTCTTTTTGCCTTCCTCGGTTTTTACATATGAGAGGGATCGGCATGCCATCCATCTCACATCCGGGTAATTGTTGACCACTCTTCCGCGGTCACGGATAATAACCGTTGTACCTTCGGATGCAAGGTTGCCAAGAATTGTGGCGATAGCACGTTCGTCCTCTCCTTTTAATCCCTCATCAAGCAGACTCTGAATCTGAACAAGGGCCAAAAGCTTGTCATCACGATTGTCAGCTTTGGATACCTCATAGGCGAGTCTGACTGAAGGATTTGTCAGGTAGAGCTCCTCTACGGAACGCTCCTTGGTCTCAGTGCTGGTGGCGGGCTGCTGCGCAAAAAGTACAGCTGTGCCAAAGAGAAAAAGTGATATGAAGGAAATAGCAAGGATTTTTTTTACACTCATTTTTGGCTCCCTCTATAAAATGTCTTAAACATAGTATACAACTCCGGAGCTGTTGACGCAACAACTTTTCCTTTCGCGTCAAGGAAAAAACGCCGGAATGCCAACACAAAGTATAGGCTACCAGACACCCAATTTCCAGGTATTGTCATATTCTTTTTCCAAGAGATAGACAATATATGGGGTGGTATTGATTATGGTTATGGCCTTTACCCTTCGACTGGTTTGAAACTCAATCTTGGAGAGTTTGATATTAATTCTGCTCGGGATGAAGACATAGATAAAATAATCTT
>RPPD01000101.1 GCA_003818675.1 Spirochaetaceae bacterium | reverse complement strand
GGCGGCGAGTGGAGCGTCATCCGGCAGGAGCTTTTTGATTTCTGTAACTGCCTTGCACCCGGTATCCAGGTCTATGCCTGAAAATGTCTCGCCCTTGTCAAAGACCTCACCGTTCCTGTTGAAAAAGCGGTGATCTCCTTTTTCAAAGCGGGTGTCAGGCGTTATATTTCCGGTAAGGAGCCCGGAGGCGAGCGGCACACGTGCGATAATGCCTATGTTTTTATCCGCAGCAAGCTGGAAAAAATGTTCACGCGGCTTGTGGCGAAACATGTTGAAGATGATCTGGACTGTTGAGACATTGGTGTACTTGATGGCAGCCACGGCTTCGTCAACCTTTTCCACGCTCACGCCTAAAAACCGGATCTTGCCCTCCTCGGCGAGCCTTTCAAACAGTCCGAAGATTTCCGGCCTTGCATAAACCTCTGCGGGAGGGCAGTGTAGCTGGATCAGGTCAAGGCAATCAATCCTCATGTTTGAAAGGCTGTCCTCGACATATTTTCGCAGGACAGCGGGCGTGTATCCGGTGGAAACATGCGGCGAGATTTTCCTGCCGCATTTTGTGGCTATGTAAATATTGTCTCTGCGGGACTTGATTGCGCGTCCGACCATTTTCTCACTCTCACCGTCTCCATACACATCCGCGGTGTCTATGAAGTTGACTCCGCAGTCCATGGCTGCGTCCAAAATGGCGAGCGCATTTTTTTCATTGAAAGCACTTCCCCATGTTCCACCCACCTGCCATGTGCCAAGAGATACATCTGATATTTTAAAGCCTGTCTTGCCCAGGGTGCGGTAGTTCATGCAGCCTCCTTCCCTCGTTATTAAATACAATAAAATTGAATACCTGTTGCGTCAATACCGCCTGAACTGTATTATGGATATGGATATCCATGGAGGTTCCATGAAATACTTTTTTGCCTGCATGACGTTTGTCTGCTTTATACTGCCGCTTTGCGCGCAGCAGAATACTGTTGTCCGTCTTGGCCCGGACCTGGAGGTCCGGAAACTGCATCAGAATGTCTGGATGCACGTATCGTATGCGGATCTGCCGGGATACGGCCGTGTTGGCGCAAACGGACTTGTAATACTGGCAGGACCCCAGGTGATAATTATTGACACGCCATGGAATGACGCTCTGACAGAACAGTTGTGTAAATGGATTGAAGCGCAGGGGATTATTGTCATGAAGGAGGTGGTTGTCACCCACCACCATGATGACAACCTTGGAGGTTTGCGGTATTTGATAGCGAATGGTTATAAATCATTCGCCTATTCAGAGACAGTCAAGATATGCAAGGAGAAAAGATTGCCCGTGCCGGAAACCGGGATTTTAAACATGCGCCGCCGCAATTCAGCTGGTGTTTCGGTTGAATTTTGGTATCCCGGACCCGGGCACACGGAATATGGCTTGTGTGCATATATCCCTGAAGCAAAGATTCTCTTCGGCGGGTGTTTGGTCAAGGCGCTCTCCAACACCTCGCTTGGAAACACAGAAGAGGCAAATCTCGCAGCATGGCCGCAGACTCTCATGGACATGAAGAAAAAATGTCCTGATACACTGATCGTGGTTCCCGGTCACGGCGAACCCGGAGGCCTTGAACTTCTTGATCATACGCTCAAGCTTCTGGAAAACCGGCGATAGGGGGCAGCAAAGGGAATGGCGGGGCAATCATGGTGATAAAAACACATTTGCGCAGCATGGCTGTCAGGGCACTCTGCGAATCCATGGCAGTCAAACTGATGGTGCAGCTTGCCCAGGAACTCATCCCTGACTATGATCTACACAAGCGTTTTGGCTCCCGCGAGAGCATCTCAATTCCAACGGCTAATGCAGCAAAACAAATAATTGATGATATCTGTGCCGGAGAGCTTTTTCCGCAGTTTGTACAACTGCTTGTGCGCGCCCAGGACACGGGTTTTCGGGGGAGGAAATATCCCATTGCCTATCTTTCCCATCTAATACACGGGATTGGATCTGCGGGATATATCTATGACAGGGAAAACGGAATGTTCATTGAGGATTCCTCGGTCCGCACAAGTCCCAACTGGGGTGTCCTGCGCGAGGGAATGGATTACGACATGACATTCCTCCGCTTTGACATTGCAGGCAATACCAGGCTTGTCAGGAGCAATCCTCGCCAGAAGGTGGAGAAGACATACCAGGATCTCTTTCGCGTGGTGAATGCCTCGCTTGCCAGACGGAACGGAAGGATGTGGAACTTCCAGGGGGATGGAGGACTTGCCGCTTTCTGTTTCTCGCGCAAGGACATGCAGGCAACTACATGCGCGGTGGACGTGCTCCACGAGCTTTTTCTCTACAACAAGGTTTCATGTATTTTATCCAAACCGCTTTCAGTCAGATTTGCCATACACTCAGGCCGCTGTATCTACAATTCCAATACAGAATCCCTGAAAAAGAATGATGTCATCAAGGAGATCGGGGATATAGAAGCCAAATACACGGGCCTGGATTCCATTACAATCACAAGCAAAGTCCATGTCTGCCTCGACAAGCGCATCTCTGACATGTTTGCGCTGGGCAGGGAAAAATACATACACAATCTGTATCATTACAATCTATGTCTGGAGTCATGAATGGATCTGGTGATTTTTTCCAATAACAGAAATATCGTAAAATTATTCAAGAGAGTGGAAGGTTCCTGCGCCTGGAATGTCTCCCAGGCTTCTGTAAGCGGGGTTTCATCAAGCGGATTTTCAATTGGGATCAAAAAAAGGCTTGCCATGGCGGATTCTGCCGAGCTCTGGTATATTGACGCCGCCTCGTTCACGGAGAAAAAGCTGCAATCTGCAATTACCGCTGTGGCTTCAAAGAGGACTGTGATAGTCGGGGTTATAGATGCCAAAGGCATTGTTGTTGATATTGGCGCCCTGTTTAGCGCTGGAGCCGGGGACTATCTGGGACCCAAGTTGTGCAAGACTCCAGTCAGGGAATCCCGCCTGTTTTCTGTCATAGCATGGAAAGGATTTGAGGGGACAGTTCCGGCAAAGGCAGGTTTATACACGGGCCGCAAGAAGGCTGCCGCTTTGCAAAATGCAATGAAGGCCGGTAAATCCGGCAAAAGGGGTGCAAGGCAGCCTGCGATCCCGGCTCTGTCTGACTGGGCTTCACTTCAGTCCGACAGGGAGTACGTTTTCACCATGATGTATATCGAGCTTGATGGTTACAGGAACCTCGGACAGCGCGTGCATGAAGCCGCGGTAGAGAGGCTTCTCGCCATATTCCAGAAGGTTGTTGAACAGTACACATCGCCTGGCAAGGGACGACTCTGGATCTGGAATGATTTCGGCGGCATTGTTCTTTTTCCCTACGGTGGAAAACCAGAGAACGTGATAATACCTTGCATGAGACTTATGCTCTCCCGAAGGCTCGTCAGCGTGGAGCAATCCGGTCAGAAGCTGCTTCTTTCGTACAGGATTGTCCTGTATCCCGGGAGCACCGTCTATCGTGAACGCGGAAAAACAGGCAGGATCATATCCGATGCGGTCAATTCGCTTTCACACATAGGGCAGAAATATGCAAAACCGGGAAATATGTACATCACGCAGGACCTGTATGCCAGAAGTACTCAGTCTGTAAGGGAGGGATTCAAAGAAACGGGAACCTATGAGGGTACGGTTCTATACAGGATGCGGCTCCCGATAAAATATTAATGAGACTTTCCCGGGGACTTATTGTACAGTCTCTAAATTCAGGATATTTCCCAGAAAATCGATGACCTCAGTCAGGGAAGAAAAAACCTTTTTCGCAAGTGCCTGGACTTCTGTCGGGACTTCACGTATGTCCGGTACGAGTATTGGCATCATACCCGCTGTCTGGGCAGCCCGGATTCCATTCTCCGAATCCTCCAGCACCAGACAATTATTGGCTGGAATGCCAAGTTTTTTGGCTGCCTCAAGGAAAATATCCGGTGCGGGTTTCCCGTGTGTCACCTCATCTCCGCAGACAACTGTCTGGAAAAAACACAGGATTCCTGCTGACTGCAGGTATTCCAGAACCCTCTTGCGCTCTGAAGAGGTCCCGAGTGCAATCGGAATTTCCCTGTTTGAAAGCCAGGATAAAAGCTCGCACACACCCTTTTTCAGGGGCGGGGCGTCATTAATGAAACCTTCCTTAATGTATTCAATTTTCAATGCACGTATTTGCGCAAATGGGAAATCCTCACCATAATGGTGCTTAAGCACCTCTTCAGTGCCTTTAAGGTCAAAACCGATGGTCTGAATTATGTGCGGGGTGGTGATTTCATATCCATGTTTCCTGCCAGCCTTTTGCCAGGCTGGAATGGAGATGCGTTCAGTATCAAAAATGAGCCCGTCCATGTCAAAAATGACCGCCTTGATCCGGTCTGGCTGCTTGTTCATGCGGTTTCCTTTCAATTTGAAGGGTGCAGGATGCTGGAAAAACTTGAAGCTACAGAATTAAGGAGATGAAGTCAACGATTGTGCAAAATTTCCACTAACTCAAAATTCTTTAAAATATATTGGTAAATCAGCATGTTCTGCACTATATTATTATAGTCGTTTTGCGTCCAGTTTGGGAGGCGGGCGATGTGGGAAGGTTAATCCTTCCGGGCAGATGACCGGAAGATTTCGCACGAGATTTTTTATTAGAGGAGCAGGAAATGCGCAAGATTCTTTTGACAGCGGTTTTGTGCCTATCAACAGTGTTTGCCATGAGCATCGCGAGTGAGAGCCCCATGCCGGATGTGTTGAAAATCAACAATGAGACCGGAAATGTTTTCTATGAGATGCTAATAAGCCCGTCAGATCAGGACGATTGGGATTTCACCAACCAGTTTGGTGCGGTTGTCCTTGATGATGGAGAGAGCTGTTATGTCAACAAGGAAATTTTTGAGAAAAAGGGCCTTTATGATATAACTTTTACTGACACAAATGAAGGCGACTATTTTATTTGGGAAGTGGACGTCAATAATACAGATGAAATTACTGTGACTATGGAAGATTATGACGACGTGAAATAGTCAAATCTGAAGAAGCCTGGTTTTCAGGCAATAATTGATTTTTCTGGCCCCTTGCCCGCATGGACAAGGGGCTTTTTATTTGACTGTCAGTACAAAATCATCAAGATAAAGGCTGGTTTTGGCAGAGTTGTAACTGTGAATCCAGATTACAAGGAATTGGGCTTTTTCAGGAGCTGCGGCCTCCAGGGAAAAAGATTCCCAGGACAGTTGACTTCCTGCTGGTTTTTCCTGCGGCAGTATGTTTTTCTGGATCTCGGTCTCAGATACAGGATTACCTTCTGAATCATAAAATTTAAAATATATTCCGCATCCAGACCCCGCAATAGCCATGAATCTGCCTGAAAGAGAATAACGTTTGTTTGGCAAGACAATAATCCGGGACGATGAAATGCTTGACCCTGTTGTTGTGCTTGAGTCCTCTACCAAAAGTGCCTGTGAACCTGAAAAGGATTTTTCACCTGTAATCCTGCCCATGCTTGCCGCGGGAATGGCCCAGTTCCAGGCACCCAGTTCAAACCCCCCGTTGGGCAGAAGACTGTCTGTCTGCGGGAAACTGGGTTTTATTGTCACAGTGACAACAGCGGATGTGACAGGCCCGTCAAGTGTTATGCCAATACGATAAGGTGTATGCCTGGATCTCATATCCTCGTTTATTGTTTCAATACGAATGTTTGACGGGATACCATGGGTGTTTACGCTCACGGTCAAGGCACCGCTGGTACCCAGGACAAGAAGTGTATCTGATGAGAGACGCTTGACTTCCCCGGATGCGATGACAGCGGTTTCAAACCTTTCAGGTCTGGAAAAGTTTACTGTGTCTGTGACTGACAGTTCTCCGTCATCCTTGCGTGAAAATCTCCACTCCCTTGTCAGGGCCTGCAGGGATGGCACTGTATAGCATGAGGTCAGGTCAATTGTAAATATCTCTTCCGGGCCGCTGCCTGTCGCAGAGATGACTTTGCCCGCTGCAGCAGGTCCTGTTTCCTGCAGGCATCCCGCAACAACAGGGACTGGATGCCCCCAGGAACTAAGCACGCGACTTTCATACCGACTGCTTGAAAATGTCCGTGCTGTGTATACCTCGGCGCCCGGGTCTGCCAAGACAGGATCAAATCCTGTTACAACTGTATATGAACCCACATCATTATGGTTGTGATGCTCATTGTTGTTCCCGGACTTCAACGCGGCTCCAAACAGAATGTTGCTTTTTGATACATGTCGCAGTACCATGATTCCCTGGCGGTTAAAATATGTCTTGTGCGGAAAAGGTATTGTTTCCGGAAGCGGCTCTGAAGGCCTGGAATCCTCGAGCAGGAAATAGACAGCCTCCTGTAAAGAGCCGGACATTTTGTCTGTCCTTGCAAGGCCCGCTTGATGGATTGGAAGTGAAAAACGTCTGGCCAGGAAAATTTGAACAAGGCGGTCCGGAACAGTGTTGATGTCTGTATCGGCAAAGGCCGGAGCGACACCGGGTGCTATTTCAATTTCAAGGCCATACTGGGCGATTCTTTTGATTTTGGCCGCGTCAAGGTCTGCTGACCTGTCGCCGCCAGCCAGCAAATCAAGCCTGTTGCCAGTGGAGATCCTGACAGCCTCGGACAGCAGCACAAAATGGCCAAAGCCGTAATTCCAGTAACCCACGCCCTCGGTGCAGTAGCCGTCATCTGCAAAGCCCGAGATGTAGAAGGCCATGTATTTTTCCACTGCCGCGATGGCGGCTGCGCGTTCGGTTTTCGAAGGCAGAAGGGTAAGAGCGGCACCTATAACGCCCGCGTGACAGACCGCGTTCCAGTTATGGGTGGCGCGCAGCCATGAGTTTTCCGCCTGCTGTCCGCCGGCCATACGCAGATACGGCAAAAGCACGCGTTCTGTGATGTTCTGCCTTAATCGATCCCTCAAGCCCTGATCAAGCTTGTCGCCCAAAAACGCGTCTGCTATCGAGAACTCCCAGGCAAGGGATGATGAGTCGAGGTCGATTTCCGTGACCAACCGGTTGAAATTGACAAGCCGGCTGTCGTGCGCGGATTTGACCCATGTGGGAAGAGAGCAGAAAAGATTGATTACAGCCCCGATACGTACAAGATGGTTTCCCTTGTTCTCCATGCATTCTGCTAAAACCGCGTAGCGGAAAGATCTGTGTGCCTTGCTCACTGCGCTGTCCCAGTTTGAACGATTTCCAGTGCGTGAATATTCCAAAAACAGGTCTGATGTGAGTTGCGGGAGTTGTTCCGATTCATATGTCACGGCTGTCGCGATTATTTTCCTGCCATCATCGCTAAGGGCAAGTTTTTCCCAGACTGCCCTGTTGGAAATGTTGTATTCGGAAAAAAGCAATTTGTCGGAAAGCATGGATGCAATTTCTGAGACACGGGCG
>RPPD01000100.1 GCA_003818675.1 Spirochaetaceae bacterium | reverse complement strand
TGCCCGCGAAGTTCTGGTCAATGTACGCGAAAAAAGCCCGGATGACGTCCTGTTGCACCGGAGGAACACCTGACGCCCCGTCATATGACGCCTGATAGCAATAACCGCAGGCGAAGTTGCACGAATACCATGGCGCGTAAAATATTTGAACTTCTTCAGTTTTGCGGTTGTCGAGGAATTCCAGGTAGGCCAGACGGTACGCCTCTTGCTCCGCATCAGGATCAACCATGTAACCCTTTTCCAGCAGCTGTGGATCCGGTGTTCCCTCCTCGATCATCCTGACATGCTTTTCATCCGTGATGTCTGCATTTCGCGAAAGCAGATTGATTATAAACCATTTATCCGAATTGAAAAGTTTTCCAGTAATATTGTGACTTGAAGCCTTCATGTTTATTCCAGAGTTTTCCGTTCAATTTGAATAATCAACTGCAACAACCGGAACTGCAGCTGCATCCCGCGGGTTTTTCACCGGCAATGGTGAAACTGGATACCTGGATCCTGCCCTTTTCGTAAGGTTCCGATTCCTCGAGGATGTGCACGCCCGAAAATCCAACATCAAGCACGGTGTCAAGGTAATCCTGCCTGGTCTGCGAACCAGCCCAGCATTCGGCAATTGCCTGCGGATCTTTTGCATATTCCATTGGTACGGGCGTTGATGCGTAGATGTCGCTCACGACAAACCTCCCGCCAGGCTTGAGAACACGATAAATCTCCCGCCAAACCGCTTTTTTGTCAGAAGCGTGGTTGATGGTGCAATTGGAGACCACGCAGTCAACAATCGCCGCGGCCAATGGCAATTTGTCAAGCTCAGCCTCGATAAATGTCGCGTTTTTCACGCCAAGCTTTTCTGCCAACACACTTGCCTTTTCTATCATGGCGCGGGTGGCGTCAATTCCATAGACAAATCCTTCTGCTCCGGTTTCTGTAGCCATGCGGATGACGTCAGTGCCGCGGCCTGAGCCGAAATCCACGCAGACCTCTCCTTTTGTTATGCCGGCTTTCTGCGCAGCGCCGCCGCAGGAAAGGCAGCACTCAACCTCAGCCAGACCAGTGTAACGGTTTTCCACAGCCTCAATGATATTTTTCTGTTCCATGCATTCTCCTGTCTGTTTTATTCGGCGCCGGCCATTAAAGCGCAGCGGTTAGCAACTCCAGCCCCTTTTTTACGGCCTTCAGGTTTTCCCTGCCGAGCCGCGAAAGCAACCGTTCCTCACAACTGCATTTGACCGCCTCGATTTTGGTGCAGATATCCAGGCCCTTTGCGGAAAGGGTGATCAAGGCAGCCCTCCTGTCCTTTTCATCCTGCTTCCAGACTAAAAGCCTGCTGGCCCGCGACGCTGAAAGCCCGATGCGATCCGCAATCTCGTGCGCACGAATCTTCTCATCCGGGGTGATGGCGCACAAAAGCGCAATCTCGCGGCCAGTGAGGGGAAACGGCGATGAAAGCTCGGCTTCCACGCGGCATTTGCTCTTGACATCCGGAAATCGCCCACGGCAGGATGTTTCATGCACAGCCATGGCTTTGCAGTGTTGTGCGGCAATCCATGAATAAAAAATCGTCTGGCGATGATGATATGATTATTTTTTCACAGGAGGTCCTGTCATGAAAAAAGGAAACCATTTTCTAAAAGCTGTTTTTCTTATTTCGCTTTTTCTGATTCCCGGCGTATGGGCCCAGGACAGCAAGAGGACAATAGCCCTCTGGACCTTTGCGACCAATACCGCAGAAGAATGGGAGAACCGGAAGGCAGATATCGGGCAGAAGTTCAATATAAACCTGAAAATTGAGCAGGTCGCGCAGAATGTTTTTGTCCAAAAGCTTCAGGAATCCATGACCCGCAAAAAGGATATGCCCGATATAATCGAATGGATGATTGAGGACAACCGCATCCTGGATGCTGATCCTGTCAAATCCTTTGTACTGCCTTTGGAAGAGTACACTTCCATCTCCCCTGTTTTTTCCAGAATACCCGCGGGCAGAACCGCCTGGGTCACTTACGGACAGCATGTCTATGGCCTCACAAAGGAAATTCACCCTGTTGTACTTGTCTATAATGACACGCTATGGAAATCAGTTGGTGTTGACCTCTCCAAAATCAAAACCTGGGATGAGTTTTTCGCGGCTGCCAAAAAACTTACAGCCGAAAGAACAGGCGGCAAGCCAGTTCATTACGCGCTCCCATACGGAAATAACGGGCTGCAAACTACAATATTCATGATCTGGCAGCAGACGGGTGCTGACATTCTGGATACATCCGGAAGACCGCAATTCACAAGCAGGGAGTTCACTGCATTTATCAGAAAATGGCGCGAGTGGGTCGCTTCAGGCGCTTTCTATGACTGGGATTGGGGACATTTCAGCAATCTGTTAAGCCGCGGGATCCTTGCATCCTATCCTGCCCCTGGCTGGTGGGTCTTCCAGACTGATGACGCGGCCAGAGAGGGTAAATACCAGTTCAGGGTGAGACCGCTTCCAGTTTACCGTGAAGGCGGTCCCCGCTCTGCAAGCTGGGGGGGTGTGTTTATGGCAATCCCGAAGACTGCATCTGATCCCGCCAGTTCCCGAAGCCTGGACAGACCCATTATTCCATGAGCCTGATTCACGTTTTGGAGGTCAGAAACTTGTTGAACTGCAATGCGAAATGGCCGCTGAGATTCCTGTCGTCAGAACTGGCAATATTTACTGGGATGCGCTCAATGACTTTACAGAGCAATATTCATATCTGATGTCAGGACGTTTGAGCCTGGAAGAATGCCTTAAAAGGACACAGGAAGCATCAACGGCCAGATTACACTAAGAGTATTTGTCTGTGTGCGTATTCGGTCTGACTTCGTTTGCATAAAAAACCCTACAATCCCAGATGCTTTTTCAGAAGTACGGGATCTATCCTTGTGACTATTACTTCAGTTGAGTTCTGCAGTTCTGGCCCGAACGAGGCAATATAGAAGCGGCCCTGAGCATCCCAGCTGTCATTTCCAGCCCGGTTATAGAAGCGGGTGCCGCCCAGACGCGGATCAATTTCAGACAGCGCGCACAATCTCCGTGTCTGCTTTGTCGCAAAATCAAACTCAAACAATGAAAACTGCGCGGCGTCATCATTCATGAAATATATTGTTTTCTCGTCAGCTGTGACATTAAATACCCTGATCCTGAATGCCTGTCCGTTCTTGTAATGCGAGCTGTCCCCCTTGCCCTTTCCGAGCCAGGTAAAGCTCTTGTCCCTGTTGTTGAAAAGATAGATGTTGGCCTCATAATCGGCGAGATAGCAGCGCATGTTGTCGGTACTCCACTGGCCAATGCGTATGTTCTTGTCCTGGAAGAACTCGCTTCTAAGAGTCCAATCTGTTTTGGCCTGGAAACCTATCAAAGGGTCCCAGCAAATGACATAATCAATGCCTGCAACAGTGAAATAGACACGGCCTTCGTCATCAGTCCAGATATAGCGGCCAGCATTGTAGTATGTTCGTGTCAGGAAATCAGGTCGTCCCAGGTCCTTTGTAACACCGCGCGCAATGTCATACTGAAAAAGTTTGCCGTGAGGAGTCTCAAGCCCGTAGAGCAATCCTTTTTTTTCATCAAGCGCTGTGGCCATGATGGCGGCGTGCTCGCCTGCCACTCCACCTGGTTCTTTTGCTGAAAGATCCAGAAACTGCTGTGCCGCTATATCATAGGCGTACCAGTGGAATCCCCGCTTCTGCTGGAAACCTGAATCAAGCAGAGAGTAATCCGTTGTTGCGACATAAATCCTTCCTTTGTAATGAAGGGGCATCATGTGAAACTTTTCAGCGGTCTCGCCCGGTTTCCAGTTGTTCGCAGCTTCCGAGGCAGACCTGGCATCGCCTACAAGCGTGATGGTCTCTGCCGCCACGTCAAGCCGGTACAGGGCGGAATTGGTCCTATGATCCGAGGCGCCTATGTACATGCCGTTGTCAGGCGCGCCGTGTATGGAAAACCAGACCTGGGTCGGGTGCAGGCCGTTTGGGGTATCCGGCAGCACCCAGGAAACGACACCCGGTATTTTCTGTGGGCTCGCCAGCGCCGGTTCGATCAACACCACACCGTTGGATGTTTTCTGGCCGGTTGGCGATGTGCTGCCTGTCTGGCAGCTGCCGGCGCATCCCGCGCACACAAGGCTGAGCACAATCAATATCATGGCAAAAACCGAAAATAAATTATTGCGTCTTTTCATCCTTTCCTCCATTCATTTCATGACAATATACGACTCTTGGCCTGTATTTCAAGAATGGATTGACAATTTTCATCTATTTTTCCGCAATTGCCACAAGGATATTTCCAGTAATCCAGGACATCCAGCAAAACCAATTCCTGCCGATAAATATTACATGAGTCCCGCTGATCACGGTTTTACGGCAGAACTCTTTGCCTCGCTTCCCATCCCTGCCGCGCTTTCAGCCATGCCAACTGAAAACGCGCAGCTTCAGTTCCCCGACCACATCTATTCAGTCGCGGATTTTGGCGCAGCGGCAGACGGCATCCAGGACGATACTGTCGTTATCCAGAAAGCCCTGGATTACTGCGCGGATGAAGGTGGCGGCACTGTGATAATACCCGAAGGGGCATTCCGTTCAGGGCCCCTGTTTATTAAAAGCCACACCCGCCTGGAACTGTGCAGAAACTCCACACTTCTGATGATCAATGATGAATCCCGCTTCCTCAAATCCGAAGCTGGCAAAGGCAAAAAAGACTGGCATGCATTTCTGAATATTGAAAACGCGGATCAGATAGCCATCGTTGGTGAAGGAACCATTGACGGACAGGGGGCAGCCTTCTGGGAACGCTGGCGTGCAGAAGTCTGCAGACACAAAGACAAAAGCAGTACAAACCGTCCGCGCCTTGTCGTGATTGAGAATACTGAAAATGTGCTTGTAAACGGGATCACCCTGGCCAACTCTCCGAGTTTTCATCTGGTCATGCGCAACTCCAGAAACATAGACATCAATGCGATCCAGATCATTGCCCCTGCGCACTCGCCAAATACAGACGGAATTAATCTGCTTAACTGCCGCAAAGCCGGAATTACCAACTGTATTATTTCCACTGGCGATGATCACATCGCCATCAAGGCATCCGGGGCTGCAAAGCGCAGCACTGCGGCAAGTTCGGATATCCAGATCAGCGGCTGTGTTTTTTTAAATGGCCGTGGCCTGTCTTTTGGCAACGAGACAATGGGCGGTATAAGAAACATTACGGCATGCGACAACAGCTTCTTCAATTCCATGTACGGAATACGCATTAAAACAAGCCGCGGCAAGGGAGGCGAAGTATCAAAGCTTGTCTTTAAAAAAACCGTAATGAAGGATGTAAAAACCTGCTTTGTATTTTCCGGGTACTACTGCGCAATCTCAAAATCACCCAAGGTTGTTGACAGCACAATTCTTGAAGGCGGCTTTATCCTGGGCGACCAGCTGTATCCGGGGCAGGATGATCCAGAGCAGGTTTTTGATGCAGCTACAACACCAAACATCCATGATATAACAATTGAGGATTGCGAATGCACAGGCAATACGATAAATGCGGGCTTTATCATCGGACTGCCCGAGAAACATATTAAAAATATTGCATTCAAGCAGGTTTCAATGGAATCAGAGAAGAGTTTCCTGATCAGAAATGCCATGGTGAGCACAAGTGGACTGGAAATATTCGCACGCACAGGCGAGCAGATCCATATCCAAAAAAACGGCAGCATAAACAAGCTGTAATCCCGCATTTTTTATTCCATACCTCCTTCTACAGTCTGACTATCTGTATTATACTGGGTGGGGTATCTTGAAGAACCCCATGCAATGAAAAAGGAGATTTTCATATGAAAAGATTTTCAACACTCATTTCTGTTGCACTGCTTGGCATGCTTCTTTTTTCCTCCTGCGGTGGCGCGGACTCTGGCGGAATTGCGGGAAAATGGAAAGTCGTTGAAGCAAGCGGTTTATTGTCAGGCACCAACAAGGGCGCCATCTACGATTTCTCGGCTGACGGGAAACTCATGATTTCGGCGGGGATACTCAAGAATGGAACAACCTACAAAATTACCGGTGACAAGCTCGCCTACAGCGTAGGCCCGGTCAACCTGTCCGCTACCATCAAGATCCAGGGAGATACCATGACAATGGCAATAGACAACAGCGACCAGAAGTTCGTTCTGAAAAGACAATAAGGAGACCGCCGCCTCAAGCCCCGCTGATTTTATCAAATGTGGCCGTGTCGTTATTGTAATTGTATATTTCACCGCTCTCGATTATGTAATGCCAGCCGAATACCTTGAGCGCCCCGCACCTGTATTTATCCTTCAAACCGGGATAGGACAACAGATGGCGCATCTGTTCCGCAATGTTGTACTGCTCCGTGAGCCATTCCCTTTCACGTACATCGACATCCCTTCCTTCAAAATGAGAAAGAACTTTCTGTTTTATCCCGCCTGCCAGTTCAAGCCAGCGGCGCGTGTGCGGCACATTTTTCAACAATTCATCGTCCCACATCGCATAACAGCCCCCGCAGTTGGAATGTCCGCAAACTACTATGTTTTCTATTTTCAGGACATTCAGGGCATACTCGATCGCCGACGTAGTAGCGACATACTCGCCCGTAAGTCGGTATATTGGTAATGAGATTGGGCACGACCCGGGAATCCGAACAGCCGATGAACAGCGTATGGGGACTTTGACTGCGGCCGATTTCCCGGAAAAATTCCTTGTTCTTTTCATAGTCGTTTTTCTGGAAATGAAGAATTCCATCAAAAAGCGTATTCATATAGTCGTGAATAGTATCAGATCGGTGTGTCATTGAACAGTCACGATATCCTTCCCGGTCGTGATGAACCTTTCTGCTCCCGAATGCAATACGCGCTTCCTTGAATCCTGACTCTCCAAATGCTACAATCCGGTTTATGGAGGGCCCCTAATGAAACATCTTCATTTTCCCATGACTATCACCCTGCTTGCGGCCGCTGTTTTTTTAACAACCGCATGCGCGACCCACGAAGGATATGACACATTCCAGGCCAGGGACCGCGGATACGAGGTTGGAAGCATTGCGCTTGCCGATGGCGGACTCACGGCCGAACAGATCAAGGCCATCACCGCAACGCGCATCACAAAAGAGTTTCCCGTTGACATTGCGCTCATTGTCCTGAAAAACGGCTATATAGAACAGGATCAGGAGGAGATTCTGGTCAGGAAAGTGATCTCCACCTTACAGGCAAGCGACAAGATCGCACGTGTCATTCCGATTCCACGCTTCCTGCTTCCAAAAGAGATCAGTTTTTCCAGGATACAGGAACTGGGTATCCGCACTTTGAGTGAATACGTGCTGGTCCTCTACCTGGACGCGCGCTCTCTCATTCAGTGGACTGTGATCCTTGAAACTGAAATGCAGATAGAATCGGTTGT
>RPPD01000099.1 GCA_003818675.1 Spirochaetaceae bacterium | reverse complement strand
ATGGGTTGGAATTAAAAAATATTCTTTATTCCTCGAGCTTGTCCAGCATGCGGATCACTTCGGCATGGCTCCACGCCTGTGCGGGGCAGCCGCAGGGGGCAAACGGGTTTGTGGGTTGGTAGAGCTCGTTTATAAAACCCAGACATCCCTGACTTGTGTTCTCAGCCCAGAGGGGCTTGAAGTATTCCCGAAGTTCCTTTTTCCTGGTGTCAGGATCCTCAGCTGTTTTTAACACCGCGTCCGTATAGATGCCGACAAGCCACGCCCATATGGCTCCCTGATGGTAAGCCCTGTCGCGCTCCTCCTGGCTCCCGCTGTATTGCTGAATGTATCCAGGATCAGAAGGAGAGAGAGAACGCAGGCCTACCGGGGTCAAAAGCTCAGTCTGGATCGCGGCCAAGGCAACTCTTGCCTTGTCAACAGAGGTACAAGTATACGGCAGCCCTAAAGCAAAGAGCTGGTTGGGTCTGACACTTGAATCCCGTTCCGTCTGGCTTCTTACAACGTCAAAGAGGCATTGTTTTTCCCGGTTCCAGAATGCGGACTCAAAGGATTTCTCATGATTTTTCCTGACTTCTGAAAATCCGGCAGCTGCTTCCTTGTCCAGGTAAGAACCAAAGGTCTCCGTGAGCATGACAAGTGCATTGTAGAAGAGTGCGTTTATTTCAACTGCAGCTCCGTGTCTGGGGGTGACAGGGAGACCCATGACCTGGGCATCCATCCATGTCAGCTGGGTACTGGCATCTCCGGCGTAGAGAAGTCCGTCCGATCCAACACGGGCAAAACAAACCCTGTTTGCCGTGAAATTATCCAGGATACTTGTCATGGCGGGCAGTAGTTTTTCCTTTACACCCTTTTTGTCTCCTGTTGCGGCCAGGTAGTGCTGAATTGCCCAAAAAAACAGGAAGGGCGTATCCACAGTATTGTATGCAGGATTCCCCAGAACGGAAAGTGTATTGGGGAGCAGGCCGTTTTTTTCATGGGCAGCAAAGGCTGACAGAATCTCAAGCGTGATATCAGGTTGTCCACATTTAATGGTGAGGCCGGCAAGAGATATCATTGTGTCGCGGCCCCAAACCCCAAACCACGGGTATCCTGCAATTATACCTGTGGTCAAGGACTTGTCAGTTGATTTACCCACAAGAAAGGAGTCTGCGTTTGTTTTTAGTGAAACGAGCGGCTCGTCATTTCTGGAGAAAATGCTTTTTCTTTTTTTGATGCGGGCAAGTTCTGCCTCCCACTCCTCATCAGGAAGTTTTTCCGCGCGTGTCAAAGAACCGCGGAGAATGACTGATTCCCCCTTTTTTAGTTTGACTTCAAAAACACCTGGGGAAAACAGGTCCTCCTGGTGCTTATAGCCGCGTGTTGCTTCTTGTCTGTAGGTGAATGCCCGCCACCAGTCTGGTGACGGGAAAAATACAGACAGATGCGAGGTTTGGAGAAAGATGGGCGGCAGATTCTGATAGGGATCTATTTTAAACCCGTTTTTCTCAAAAAATGTACGCGGCCTGATGTTTATATTCTGATTGGCAAGCTCATGTATGTTCCTGTATGCAAGAAATGGCGACAGCTTGAGAATAATTGGCCTTGTTGCTTCGAGCGCTTCGTAGCGGAGAAGGACTGTATTTTCTCCATGGGGCAACAGGATGGAATACTTGATGACAGTATTGTCAACCCGGTAAGTTATTTCTGGAAAATCATCCACTTCAATTTTTTCAATATGGGTATATCCCTTTGGGAAAAAAATGCCGGGAAATTCATTAACCGAAAAATCATACCGTTCCCTGTTGACCACTATTGAACTCTCCACCTTGGAGAGGAGCATGTATACTGCGTCCAATTTTGGAACCGGGACAGCGAGCAAGCCATGGTATTTGCGTGTATGGCAGCCAGTGAGTGTACTCATGGAATATCCGCCAGTTCCGTTTGTCAGAAGATATTCATGGTTTAGGAAAGATTCGAAGTCTTTGATGTCTTCCTGGTTAAACTTATGTTTCATATCAATAAATTTCGCGAATTTCATGATAAAAAGCAAATGAGTTTTATGATAAAGCCTCTTCTATTTTCTGTTAATCTGGATTAAATTAAAGACAACTTATAAAGCATGTAATATGTCTTATTATTCTGTGAGGATGAATGGTTAAAAACAATACGGCAAAAAAGCACAGTTTATTTATTCTTCTTATCTTGGCCTGTCTGATTTTCCTGGCAGGTTTGCTTTTGGTATCATACTCGCCCTTTTTTGCCAGGGAAACCGAAGCTGCCTTCGAGCTGAACAAGACAAGAAATACACCTCTTCCCAAAGCGCACATTGTAGCTTCGGGTGAAACAATATATGACATCGCGCGGCGGTATTCGATCTCCCATTATGAAATAGTTCTTGCAAACAGGATCACCGGAGAGGCGCCGCTTTTACCAGGAGTTTCTCTGGTTTTTCCTGCTGCTCCAACAAACACAAAAGCAGCGACCGCGGCAGGACAGTTCGGCATTAAGGCAACCGAAGACAGGGAGACGGCACCAAAAAGCACAGAACTGTCTGTTGACACTGATCTGGATGCCATGGATGTCCAGTATGTCTGGGACCTGGGCAATAACCGCTTCAGTTTTGACAAAAAACCAATTGTACTCTATACAAAGCCAGGTGTTTACACAGTGCGGCTTGTCTTAAGAAGCATTGATGGCATTTACACTGTGTCCAATTCAATTGACATTACTGTTGGCCGCATGGAGAGCTATTATAAAGGAATTCCATACATCACGATGGACAGGGTTGGGGACCTGTTGCGTCTGGACAACAGATTTTCAAGGGGTGATGGAACATTCGCGCACTTTCCAAAAACAACCCAGATCATGCAGGATCCAGCGCTCGTGGAGTTTTTGCATGATGATGTCCTGATTGCACGCGCTGGAGGATTTTCCCATGTTAAGCTCAAGCAAGGCCGGGATATTTACGAATTTTATCTGTTTGTAAGTCCGATTCCCGCCAGGCTGTCCGTGGAACCCGAGTACGACTGGTATGCCACTCAATTTGACACCGGGATGTATGGCAACTGTGGACCCGCCGGGAATGCGAGTGCCATCATGTGGGCAACAGGCAAATACATTACTGTACAAGACGTCAGAAAAGAGATTGGCATGCCATATGCAAATGGAGCGGTAGACTATGACAATCTGCGCGAACAGCTTTCCAGACACGGAGTATTTTCCATTGCAGCCAAATTTTCATCGCCTGAAACTATCTTTGAACAGATTGATCAGGGCAAGATAATTATTTTTTCTTTTGACTGTGGACGGATAACGCGTACAACCGGACCTGAGGAGACAACCTTTACTGGCAGATACTATCCCGATGCCACAGGTCACTACCTTCTTGTCAAGGGATACACTATTGATAAAAAATATATGGTTGTTTATGACGCTATCCCGGGTGAATGGGCCGGTAATCCCACGCGTTACGCGGACGGGGTGAGCATGATAGGCCGCAACAGGTTTTTTCTGACAAGTGAAGTCTTTAATGCAATAGGAACAGGCGCGGGAATTGTGGTTTCGCGATAAACATGCGGTTATCCGGTGCTACTCCCTGATCACCGGCACCTGCACCTCGGTAAGCCAGTCCTCCTCGTTCTCCTTGTTCCAGATCCCGTCAATGTAGGACTCCCTCGGGTTGTCCGCCGGAACAAGATGGTTGTCCTCGATCCATTTAAAGACCGCGGCATAAGCCTTGCGCAGGCCGCCTGCGGGACACGCTCAATTGTCTTGAACTTGATCGTATCGGTCTCCACACCCACGTACGGGATCGCTTCGCAGTACTCAACATCAATGTCATGGTCCTTGTATTCCCCGTCGTGATAAATGATGAAACAGTACGGCGGGTCCTCGACACAATGGAGGCCTGGATTTGCGGCCACGACTTCCTCGCCGATTTTTGGAATTTCAGTGAAATAGCTGTCGTATGATTCAACTTTCATGCGCTTGCTGTACACAAGCACGTGAGGCAATTCCTTCAGAACAATCTCGTATTTCATTGAATGATCCTTTCCAAGTGATTCAATATAATGGTTGATTGATGAAAGCTGGACAGCAGTCTCTGTTGCCTGCCCCTCCAGCCTCTGCTTCTGTTTGACGAGAAGCTCCGCGATTTTTTTCCCCGCGAGCATCTGTTTTATTTCGGGGATTGAAAACCCGCATTGCCTGAGGGCCACAATCTTGTGGACGCGAAGAAGCTGGTCTGACGAATAATAGCGGTAATTATTGACCGGATCCTTGTAGCAGGGATCGAGCAGGCCCTCCTCCTCGTAGAAGCGGAGAGCCTTGACAGTTACCTTTGAGATCTTGGAAAAAAGCCCGATCCTGTACATGGATGCTCCTCTATTCCCAGCGAAATGTTGCGAATGCCATCACATATGATACCACCGCAATCACCGCGAGGACAATTACCCTGACCAGGTCTCCCGCAAGATCCGTCCCTGTCACCGCACCCTTTAACAGCATGATCCCCTGGGTAAGGGGAAACACTTCAGTAAAGAAGCGCAGGAAGCCAGGCATGATTTCAGCCGGCACAGTTGCGCCTGAGAGAAAGAGCATCGGGAAGTAGAGCACGGTGCACACGAGGTTCGCTGTTTTTGTATTTGGTACCAGGGCTGAAATAAGAAATCCGATCCCGAATATAGAGATCTGAACAAAAAGGAATGTCAATATGAAGCGCAGCGGCGGCCCTGATATTTCAACGCTGAATATAAACCTCGCAATCAGGAATATCGCGCCGGCAGATGCGAAGGCAAACAGCGTTTGCAGAAGCGCGACTGCCAGAAGCAGAACAGCAGGGCTTGCGGGCGTTGTCCTGAAGCGCTTGAGTATTCCTGCATGCCGGTAGCCTGCGAATGTCAGGGGAAGGCCTATCAATCCTGCGGCGCAGATTCCGATTGCCCCGACTCCCGCAAAGCTCAACCTCGTGGCTTCTGCAGAGGAGACAAATCCTATCAACAACATCACCCCAACGGGAAAGAGCACGCCGAAGAAGAGCATGTTCCCGTCCCGTATGGCGAGCTTGGTCTCGGTCCTGAATATGGTGAAAAACGCGTTCATGCAACCACCTCCTCGCTGGTTTCCTTTTCCATGTATTTGAGGAACACGTCCTCAAGGTTCTTCGTTTTGTGCTTTGCGACTAGCTCTGACGGAGTGCCTGCAGCCGTGATCCGCCCCTGTTTCATGATGGCGATCCTGTCACAGAGGAACTCCACCTCGTCCATGTAGTGCGATGTCAGGATGATCGTCACACCTGTTGCCTTCAACTCTTTCAGGTATTTCCAGATTCCCCTCCGGGCCTGCGGATCGAGCCCGGTGGTGAACTCGTCCAGGAAAAGTATTTCCGGTTTTGGAATCATGGCGAGTACCACGGAGAGTTTCTGCCTTTCTCCGCCGGAAAGTTCGTTTACCACTGCTTTCTTTTTATCAGTCAGATGGAACCGTTCGAGCAGTTCATTACAGTCCTGTGTTCGGGGGTAAAGCGATGCCGCGGTCTCACACGCCTCCCATACCAGAAGCTTGTCCTGGTACTTTGTCTCCTGGAACTGTACCCCCACCCTGGCAAAGACTTTCCTGCGCTCCTTTTTCGGGTCCAGCCCCAGGATTCGCACCTCCCCGGCATCCGGTTTGCTTGTTCCCAGGATGCATTCCATGGTCGTGGATTTGCCGGCCCCGTTGTGACCCAGCAGACCGAAGATCTCGCCGTCCGGCACGCACAGTTCCAGCCTGTCCACCGCCAGGAGATTTCCATAGGACTTGGTTAGTCCTGTTACATTTAATACGGTGTTCATATTTTCCTCCATGACAATCAAACATGGAGTCTCCTGTAACAGGAGAGTCAAGGGAAAAAAATTAATTTTTTGGAAGGGAGAAAAGGGGCAGGTCGAGAAGGAAGGGAGAAAGGGGAGGGGAAAACCGCGGAAGATAAAGAAAAAACTTAGTTAACCACGAATTACACGAATTTTCACGAATTGGGAGGATATGGGGAATTTATAAATCGTGTTCACATAACTGCCATAAAAACCTCCTGCCCGGAGGATAAGGATTCTTTTTCTCGCTTTGCCCCGTACAGGGTGAGGGGCAAAAGCTCCAAAAAGAATCCAGAAAAGAAACATCAGGAGGTTTTATGGCAGACATCATTCACAAGGAATTAAGTTACAAGATCATGAATCTCGTGTTCCAGGTTCACAAGAACCTCGGGCCAGGCTTGCTGGAAAGCGCTTACGAGGAGGCTCTGTGCTGGGAATTCAGACATGCAGATATCCCCTTTGAAAGGCAAAAAGTATATGCACTTAACTACAAAGGGGATATTATCGGGGGTTATATCGCTGACTTGGTTGTAGATAATAAGATCATTCTTGAGCTCAAGTCGGTCTCAGCTCTCAATGATCTTATGGCAGCGCAGCTCATCAACTACTTGAAGTTGTCCAAGATACCCGTTGGATACCTCATCAACTTCAATTGCGTTTCTGTGGAGTGGAAGCGGTTTGTCTGCTCGCCATAGGAGGGGTTAACCGCCGAAGAAGACAATTGACGCCGAATGGGAAAGTAATCTGCCCTTATTCTTCATCAGTGTAATCGGTGTACCTGCGCGCGAGAAACGCGTGCGCGGGAAGACATGTTTATATAACGCCGGTCTTGCTCTTCGGAACGACTCCTTGTTATGATGAAAAAAAGGAGCTGAAATGGGTAAAATCAAAATCATGCCCTGCCTGGACATGAAGGAAGGCAGGGTGGTAAAAGGCGTGCATTTTGTGGATTTGAAGGACACGGGCGATCCGGCGGAAAACGCCAGGTTCTACGAGCAGGAGGGCGCGGACGAACTCGCAATGCTCGACATTGCCGCGACCCTGGAGAACCGCAAAACCAGGCTGGAGTGGGTGAAAAGGGTATCATCGGTCATCACCATTCCGCTCACGGTCGGCGGTGGCATCGGGAGCCTCGAGGATATCCAGCTGGTGTTAGACGCGGGCGCGGCCAAGGTCTCAATGAACTCGGCCGCCGTGAAGGATCCAGCGCTGGTCAGGGATGCGGCAAAGCGATTCGGATCCGACAGGATCACCATTGCCGTGGATGCCAGAAGAAACAGGGACCGACAAGATTAAAATGACTGACTTTTTCAGCACTTCCAATATTCAACTCTTTACTGTTTTGGAGTCTTAAAAAGGTGAGCATTATAACACTTGCGTATAATGAGCAGTATTCCTCATTTAAAAATCATCAATATCTATTGAAGAACTAAGATTTTTGGTGTAATATATTATAATAGTATTGATCCAGTTAGGGTATGTAAGTGAACGACGTACTACAGCAGATTTTTTCTTTGAGCATCTCATTTATTAATCATATCTTTTATAATATAAATATTTTTATAAGAAAAAGAATGAAGATAAGTGGTTTTCTATTTCGGATTATGCTT
>RPPD01000098.1 GCA_003818675.1 Spirochaetaceae bacterium | reverse complement strand
CTATCTCCAGAGCTTTGTCGTACATGTGATCCGTGTCCCCAAGAACGAATTCACTCATGTCGTCCTCGTCTATGAACATTTCGTCGTCTATGTATTCCGGTTCGCCGTAGAGCTTCACCTGCGCCACGAGCTTTTCAACTTCATCATCGGAGATGTAGGTGCCCTGCATGCGTACAGGCGAGGGATCCCATGTGGGGAGGAAGAGCATGTCGCCCTGGCCCAGAAGCTTTTCCGCGCCAACAGAGTCAAGGATAATCCGGGAATCAAACTTGCCTGCCACCATAAACGCTATGCGGGACGGGATGTTGGCCTTGATCAAGCCTGTGATGACGTCAATCGAAGGTCTCTGCGTGGCGAGCACAAGGTGTATTCCAACCGCGCGTGACATTGCCGCGAGCCTGGCCAGCGTGGATTCCAGTTCCTTGCCTGTTGTAGCCATGAGGTCGGCGAACTCGTCTATGATTATGACGATGTACGGTATCGGTTCAGTGGTCAAAGATTTTTTCCTTATCTTGCGGTTATACGCGCGCACATCCCTGACACAGAGTGCGTCCAGCAGGGAATACCTGCGCTCCATTTCCGCAATGCAGTACTGCAAGGCCTGGAAAGCGCGCTTGGGATCTGTAATCACGGGGGTGAGCAGATGCGGTATGTCATTATAATACTTCAGTTCCACAATTTTTGGGTCTATGAGGATGAGTCTGGCCTCTGAAGGAGATTTCCTGAAGAGAATGGAACATATCAGCGAGTTCACGCAAACGGATTTCCCGGAGCCCGTGGCGCCTGCTATCAACAGGTGCGGCATCAGGGTGAGGTCCGCAAACTGCACAACGCCTGTGATGTCCTTGCCAAGCGCAACGGGAAGCTCCGCGTGGCTTTCCAGGAATGAGGGGTGGCTCAGGATCTCGCGGAGCGAGACAATTGAGCGCTTTGCATTGGGAACCTCAATACCAACAGCCTGTTTCCCGGGGATTGGCGCGACAATGCGCACGCGTGAGGCCGCGAGCCGCAATGCAATATTGTCTGCCAGATTTACGATCTTGGAAAGCTTGACTCCGGGCGCAGGGAGAATCTCAAACATGGTGATGACAGGGCCCTTCTGAATGCCCGTCACTTCGGCTTTGATCTTGAACTCCTCAAGCGTGGTCTTCAAGGTTTCAGCCAGACGCTGGGTGGCCTTGTCTATTTTCCAGTATTCATCGCTCTTGTATTCTGAGAGTACACTATCTGGGTCAATTTTATATGAGCTCCATTTTTTGGACTGTTTTCGCATGCGTGCCACAGTGCCCTCGGGCACCCTGTGGGGAATGCGGGCTTCATGAAGCTGGGAAACCGATTCCTTTATTACAGGAGATTCAGTCACATTTGCTTCTTCGGGTAGATCTGCGTCAGTATCGGTTTCTAAATCTTCCAGGTCAACAACCTGTTCCCCTTGCGTGTTCCTGTCGTAAAGACCTTTGTTTGAAAGCCCCTTCAATTTATAATATTGTTCTTCCGGATCAGGAAGAATGGCCGCATTTTTAATGGGAAGTTCCATTACAGGAGTGCCTTTTGTGTTTCCATCCGGAATGATTTGCACAAACTTTTCATTTTCTTCAGGAACTGATGGAATACCCATCTGACGGAAAATGAAAAATATAATTGCGGTCTCAATTCCTGAGTAGATGAAGAGGAAAATGCTGCCTCCGACTGCGCCAATGATGGCGCGAATTCCCGCAACAAGAGCGGGTTGTGCTTCAGGCAGGGTAAAGAGGAGCTGGAAGAGCGCCGCCATGGTGAGAAATGGAAAAAGTGAAAGCATCAGCGCGATAATGTGGCGTTTGGAAAAGCGCAGGATGAAAAGGCCGCAGCAGACCAGGTAACAGGGTATGTAATATGCGGCCCATGAGAATGCATTAAAGAGAAACAAACCAGGAAAACTGGCAGGGTAGTTTTTAGATACTATTCCAGCATCACCGGCATGCATGATAAGAAGAGACGCCAGAATGGTACCCCCCGCGAGCATGCACAAAACAACAGCCGCAGTACGCATGCCTTTCGACATTGAATCATTGCTCAAAGAGACCCCCTACCTTGTCATATCGGAAAATGGGGACTGTTTGTTTACATTTTTCAAGCCTGGTGTTATATTGAAAAAGCAAAAGTATGCGGGTTTTTATGGAAAAAAGCCTGATTCAAGGAGATTTCATGAATAAGATAGCTGCCAATACTCTGTATGTTGTAATTGCCACTGTTTTTCTTTTTGTATTGATAATGGTCCTTTTTTCTGTGATTTTTTTTCCGATTTACCTCATCTTCAAACCGCAGCAGAGCCTGCTTAGTTCCATTGTAATTGGAGCTATAATCGCTTCACTTGTGGGATCATTTATTATTTATAACCGCCTTCTCAAGCTTGTCATGAAAAAAACAAAACTCGAAGAGTTCCTGGGAATTAAAAAACAGGAATAGCCTTACACGGGATGCTTAAATGAACAAGACCGCTGATTTCATCTATTCTCTCTCGAACTTTGACAACATTGAGAATTTCAAGAAGCTTGTCAATATCCGCACAGAGAAGGGATATATTGTCGGTGGGGACCAGGTCCGAGAATGGGCATTCAAGGGCTTCAGGAATGAGAACAACATCCAGGTACTGTATGCCGAGCTTGAAAACTCTCATGAATTTGTATCGCTGGCAGATATTTTTTCTTTGAAGAAAGAAGAGGCTCTGTCAAAACTTCTTCTTCTTGCCAGGGCAATTGGGATGCTTTCCAGGACACCGTCATTCCGGTATGAAATTGACCTGGATACGGTCTTTTTCACTCCTGAGAATAAAGTGGTTTTTCTTCCTGCGACGCTCTTTCGGAAAATGAGGGTGATGGCGCATGCGGATTACAGTAAAACCCATCTATTGATCAACAATCCATATTTCCTCAAGCAGGGGGAACGCGCAATCTGGGCACTGGAATCCCTCTGCTACAGGGTTCTTGCTGGTGCGTTTCCTTTTGAAGGAGATACTGCTGAACAATTAAAGGACCGCATTCGTCTGAAGGGGAGTACCTCTCCCAATCTGCACGTTCCAGACTTGAAACCAGAAATTGCCAGGCATTTCCAGGATTTTTTCAATTCACCTGATCTCTGCAAGATTGCACTTCCGCATATTGTCAAGAAACTGGAGACATGGATAACAGAAGGCACTGTCAGGGTATTGGACGAAAACCAGCGAAGGGAAATTGCCCTGCGCCTGCAAAAGGAAAAAGAATCCCGCGAAAAGGGACATGGACGCAAGCTCTTTTGGGAAAGAAACTGGAAATCATATACGATTGGCATCATTGTGAGTCTTGCAGTTGTCATACTGCTATGGATATATCTTGCTACAACCATATTCAGGCCGCGTGTGACAGCAGGATATATTCCAGAGAAAGTTTTGGATGTATATTTTAACAGCCTTAATACTCTGAATGTTACAGACATGGGGGATTGTGTGACAGGAGATGCGGAAAAGGGTTGGCCGAATTCTCTTACCATCCTGGCTCCGTCAACCAGACAGTTTGAGGCTATGACCGGCAGGCCCTTGACAATTGATGCCGCCGTATGGATTAAGGCGGGCAAGCCGCCGATCGATCCGCCATGTTATGCCTTTGGTGCGGTAAATCTGGTCCTCAAAGAAGAGGCCGGGGAGCCCGATCCTGTTTTCAGGGCAGAGTATGAAATGTACTATAGGAATGTGGATCCCCAAAACAGCGAAAGTAAACTTCAGTATGAGCTGATCTACAGAGTAAAGGAGCGGTTTTATTTCAGGAAGGATGGAAGAGACTGGGTGATTTATAAAATAGAGTCTCTGGAAAATACACTTCTGGAAAAAAAGCTTGCGGTCCTGGAATAATCACCAGGCTGGCTGTCAATATCGCAGCCAGCCTGGTATCAAATAAACACTATCGAAATTATTGCTCCATTTTTATCGGGATCCAATGTGAACTCTCAAGCGATGGAGGCTCCGCAGCATATTTAGCAAAACCTGAAGCATCCTGGTACAAATATTCACCTGTCCAGCGGTTCTTGAACCTGACATAGCCGTCTGATTCCTCAAGGGCCCAATGTGAACTGAAGTAGTTTGGAGGAACATCAGTCATTCTTGCCTGGCCATCCCTCACTTCAATGTTAAGCGAGTCATTAGTAGCCCTGTTTACCGGGATGAGAAATCCCCCTGTTTCGCCAAAAAACCATTGGGCGGATTCAGGGATGGCGTCAATAAAATAATTCATCAATGCATAATCACAGTTTTGTGTGCCATCCGGCGCGTCATACATGTATGCTCCCGAGAAGCGGTTTTTCCAGGCAAAATAGAATTTTTCAATTTTAACCGGCACCAGGTTCCATTGGCTGCTGAGATAACCTGAAGACAAACTCGCGATCTCGGACATATTCGTATGATTTTCCACATGGATGACCGTTCCCTTCCAGAGGTTCCTGAATCGCTTGTAGCCATCCACCTCATCCAGATACCACTGCGCGCTGTACCATCCGGGCGGGACCGCGCTGCACCCTACATATGGTAAAGTCTCGTCTTCAATGTGCATGTAATGACCTGTTGCCATATTTTTCAGGCGTATTGTGGAAAATTCCGCAACGTACTCTTCCATCCACAATGATGCTCTCATGGCAGAGGGCACGTAACCGGCTGCGACTCCCAGGGAAGCGCCGGTTGCAGGATCAAGCTTTTCATAGAGATACTCACCCGTCCAGCGGTTCTGGATCCTGTAGGCTTTTACAAATCCACTGACGGTTATGGTAACGCGGCCTGAGCCGCCAGCTCCGCCATAATTGCCCTTGTATCTGAACTGAGCGCCGCTCGCGCCTCCGCCGCCTCCGCCGGAATTGGCCGGAGCAGGATGCCCGTCATTGCCATTTGCCGCAGGGGCGCCCTCATGTCCGTGACCATATCCATTATTACCACCTATACCACCCATGCCATTTTCAATAAACCCGTCTTCTCCAGCTGGATATCCAAATCCCCCTTCAGAATATATGATACTGCCGGTTGGGCCACCTTTACCGCCTCTTCCGAAATCCGCACGGATGGTTGAAAACCGTGAATAAGTACCATCACCTCCAGTGTAGCCGTGACTCTCGTAGCTGCCTCTTCTTCCCCTGGCACCGCCAGAGCCCACAACAACCGTATAATCTTCCAGGTAAGCAAGACTTGGAAAGATTTCAACCACTTGTCCGGCACCGCCCCCGGCTCCTCCAACACCGCGATTGTCATTCTCAAACTCAAGCGGATCTCTGTCCCAGGACGCACTGCCGCCGCCACCGCCGCAACCGCCAATAATAATGACCATGACCGTGGCATCCTGGAAACTGTTCTTCCAGGTATAGGTTCCAGGCTGTGTGAAGTCATAAGAAACATTTTTCACATAGAATTTGAAATCTTCTTCTGTATAGCCCAGAATTTTATTGTCGGCTCTAACCGCATCCTTGGAGGATGATCTGCTGCCCTTCAGATTGCTTCCAGGCAGGGAACAAGACACAATCGCCAGAAGGGCGATTGTGAAGAAGAACAAGACTTTTCTCATACTCTTCCCCTTTTAAATTGTTGATGTTGTAATAAAGATGACAGAAAAACTTTATATCAGACACCTTTCTTCAAACTGAAGAACTGGTGTCTGATATAAAGTTTATCATAAAAAAAAAGTAAAATCCAGCTGATGGTTATTTTTTTGATTCTGAGCAAATAAATCCGCTGCAGGCCGCGGAAAAAACATAAAAAAGTTGACGGCTTTTCATTTCTGCAATATATTTATAGGCACACTAGTTAACGACCGTTTGGTAACAATAATGAATGACCGCAAACAGGAACTTAAGGACAGGATTCTCACCATAGCATTCACAGAATGGGCCAAGACCAATTTCATGAAGATGAGCCTTTCCCTTGTGACCGCCAAACTTGGTGTGACAAAACCTGCTTTGTACCGTCATTTCAGGAACAAGGATGACCTGCTTGACGCCATGCAACAGCGGTTTTCACTTGATGTCAGTACAGCGGTTGATGCTTTTGTCAGCAATGCCGGCCGGGAAAAATCAGCGGAAAACAATTTTGCTCGCGGGATACGCGCGTATTTCAGATTTTTATTCGATTTTTTCACGCAAAAGCCGTATTATTGCTCGTTTTTTCTGTTCTATTTTTTGAAAAAAGCGGCGCAAGAGCATGGCCAGGGATTGCTCATGAGATACCCGGCGCTCATAGATTTTTTCAGGAAAATACTGGGATTGCCTCAACCGAAAAATGGAAATTTCCGAATTGAGAGACTTGCGCGATTTATAAATCTCACGGGTTTTTTCTGGATTCTCAGGCTGTATAAGGGGGGCCGGAAGAAAGATTGTAATCACGAATCCCTGGATTTTTCCAGGCGTATCACTGAAAAGGAAATTTCCGCAGAAATGGAACAGGCGATTGTGTTCTGCATTAATGGATATTTCCCCGATCTTTCTGAAAATGCTGTTGATTACGGGATTGTGGAGGAAAAAGCCTGGATCGGCAGGGAAGAGATGCTTGAACCGGACAGGATATTTTCAGCGGTGGAATCCGTAGTCTCGGAAATGGGCTGGGCAGAGGCGTCAGTGGAAAGGATTGCAGAGCGCATTGGAATCAACAAAAGCAGCCTGTATTTCTATTTCAGGAACAAGGATGAAATGCTGCTTGAGACAATCAGGCGTGAACAGGAACAAATGCTCAAGCTTGTGCAACAGAGAGTGTCCATGTTTGAGGGAAGTGTGGAAAGGCTGTATGCGTTTTTTGTCGCGGTTGTTTCAAATATTGGCAACAATCCCACACTTTTGACTGTTCTTCATTGGATGCACTTCCAGAATATAGGTTTGACCCTGCCGCAGAAAGATTCGGACAGATTGAGGAAAGAGTTCGAGGATTTGCGTTTTACGGTCACGACCGCCCCTGCTTCCCGTGATGATAAGACTGAAGAAACGATTTTTCTTTTTATGTTTTTTTTGCTTATGAGCGAAATGGGATTAATGTCCGCGGTAAAAGCGGGCAAAAAGAAAGACATGGATGGTTTGCGCCAGCTGTTTGAACTTTTCAGGTCAGGCATGACTGGAGCGCAAAAGGAGAAGATAAATGCGGTGGATTATTAAAAGCATCTGGCTCTGCGCGGTCATCATCCTGCTTTCAGGAAAGGTTTTCTGCCAGGAAAAGGAGCTTGTCCTGGATGCCCCGGCCTCTGTAAAGCTGGCCCTGGAGAATAACCTTCAGGTGAGGGGGGCGCAGACTACATTGACGGGCCGTCAATTGTCCAGGGACAATACCTGGAATGAATTTCTGCCGGTTGTGACGGCCAGTACAAACCTTGTGCGCTCAAACGAGGAATCTTCAATGGGTGCCCTGGCTGCGATGATTCCAGGGTATGAAGCACCATCGCAATGGAATCTCCAGGCAGCTTTGAGCATACAGCTTTCGCTTTCGTGGAAGAACGTCACCAACATCCAGAAGGCGCTTCTTG
>RPPD01000097.1 GCA_003818675.1 Spirochaetaceae bacterium | reverse complement strand
GATGCCCGAGCCTTGGCGCTTCGGCACCGCACAACAATCGCCGCATACCAGGCCAGGGAGCGGGTGTGGGAATTCTGGAAGCATACCCTGGGCGTGATAAATGTGGAATCACCGGACACCGCGCTGAACATGATTACAAACGGCTGGCTCGTGTATCAGACCATGACCGCGCGTCTGTGGGGCCGTTCAGGCTTCTACCAGTCCGGCGGCGCCTTCGGGTTCCGCGATCAGCTGCAGGATGTCACGGCCATGATTCACGCACAGCCGGCCCTGATGCGCGAGCACCTCCTGCTTGCGGCTTCACGCCAGTTTGCCGAAGGTGATGTCCAGCACTGGTGGCATCCTCCCGCTGGGCGGGGGGTGCGGACGATGATCAGTGATGATTTTCTCTGGCTTCCCTTTGCCACGGCTTTTTACGTCACGGCTACAGGAGACACCGGAGTCCTGGGTGTAAGTGTATCGTTTCTCGCCGGCCGTACGCTTGCTGTCGGAGAAGAGTCATACTACGATCTTCCAGTCGTATCTGAAGAAAATGGTTCGCTTTATGAACATTGTAAAAGAGCGGTATTGCGTTCACTGCGCTTTGGCGAGCACGGGCTGCCGCTGATGGGGGGAGGGGACTGGAACGACGGCATGAATCTGGTCGGCATAAAGGGCCGGGGCGAGAGTATCTGGCTCGCCTTCTTCCTCTTTTTGGTTCTGAAGAGGTTTGCGTTGCTCGCAAAATTGTGCGAAGATCTGCCTTTCGCGGAACTCTGCGAACAGGAAGCCCTGCGCTTGAAGGAGAACATCGATTCCCGGGCTTGGGATGGCGAATGGTATCGTCGGGCTTTTTTTGACGATGGAACTCCTCTCGGCTCAAAATCGAATGCCGAGTGCAGGATTGACTCGGTCGCCCAGAGCTGGTCGGTGCTTTCGGGAGCCGGGACCCCGGATAAAATAAGGCAGGCGATGCAATCCATGGAAGAGAAGCTGATTCGTCCTGATACCGGCCTCATCCTGCTGTTGGATCCCCCGTTCGATAAATCCAGCCTGCAGCCCGGGTATATCAAGGGTTATGTGCCCGGGATCAGGGAGAACGGAGGGCAGTATACGCATGCCGCGGTCTGGGCAGTGATGGCATATGCCGCGATGGGTGACCGGGAAAAAGTGGCAAGGCTTCTTTCCATGATCAATCCGGTAAATCACGGCTCGAACCCTGAAAAAATCAAAACCTACAGGGTGGAACCCTATGTCATGGCCGCTGACATTTACAGCGCCGATCCCCATAAAGGCCGCGGCGGCTGGACCTGGTATACCGGGTCCGCGGCCTGGATGTATCGATTGATCATCGAATCAGTCTTTGGCCTCAAACTCGAAGTTCAAAAGCTCGCGTTTGATCCATGTTTGCCCCCGGATTGGGAACACGCTACTCTCCACTATCGTTTCCGTGAAACAGTTTTTCATATCCATTATCATCAACAGATACCCGGAAAGGTTATCCGTGTCATTCTGGACGGAGTGGAGCAGCCGGGCATGTCGCTCGAACTCACAGATGACCGTGTGGATCATGAGGTCGATCTCATCTTCGGAGACGGGAACTGAATTCCATTTATCGGGGAGATCTGATTGTATGGCGGACTGCGATCAGCATTCTGATCCAGTGTTTTTTTATTTCGCCATGGGAGACCAGAAGAAAAACAATTGCGATATTGAACAGGACCACTATTGTCCCGCCGAATGGCAAATAATAACCGAGCCAGGTGAGCCCTTGCCAACCGGATATGATATCAATCATGAACAGCCAGAGCAAAAAAAGGAATATAGATACTGAAAGTATAAAGACTGTCTTAACCCAGGATTTATGGATGATGGATATTACTATATTGTTTTTCATGGTTTTTCCCAAGATATCAATTGGCCTTTTACCGTCATTGTATCGGAAAAAAGTCGCGCAGGCTGCAGCGCGCATCGCCGATCCCATTTGTAGATGCCGATGTTGAAATACACGCCGTTTTTGTCATTAGTGGTATTGGGTCCCTTTCTTCCAAAAATCAATTGTCCGTTTTTATAGACATCGACAAACGGATCGTGTTCCGGGAGCCAGCCCCATTTGACGTGAACCACCCAGTCCGTCCATTTCCCCCGGTCGTCATGGTATGATCCGAAATCAGCCTCATAATGTTTTTTACCGTACCAGATTTCATCCATGGTGCTGATCTGGTTTTCATCCCATACTCCGTTCAGCGCCCATTTTCCGTTCCAGGTGAGCAGGGCAAGCGGCGGCGAGGTCCAACCCTCGCCCTTTTCCATATCCGGGTAATTGTGCCATTGGGCCAGGATCTCGGCGGAGCCGGGATCATCGGCATAGTCTTCGGGAAGGTAGATGCTGAAGGCAAACCAGCGCTCGGCGAATTGTTGGTCCGGCGGGAGAATCCGAAGTTCAGCGCGTTTTCCGCCATACACGGCAGGATCGTCACGATGAAGTTCGAAGCGGACGGCACTGTTGCTAAGGCGGGTCGGTGAATGGACGGTCCCGATTGCGTATTGTGGAGGCGGAACCAGGCTTGCCGGATCATTGCTCTTTGTCCATCCGGAAAAGGCGGCATTGTCAAAGCTGTCGGAAAAAAGCATCCCGCCAGGATTGGGTTGAAATGGAGGGGGAGGCGTTTGCGAGCCGCACCCGAAGATCAATACCATAAAGAAAAGGCACAAAATCGCAGGCGCTGGTTTCACTCTGCCTCCCTTTGGTGCGATCCATGTCATTAACCCTGTTTCCGGGCTTTTATCCGGTCAAATCCAGTGTAAGGCACGAGCGCGGCCGGGATGCGCACCGAACCGTCCGCCTGCTGGAAATTTTCCAGAATTGCGATGAGCGTGCGCGAGACCGCGATGGCCGTTCCATTGAGCATGTGCACGAAGAGGTTTTTGCCTTCCTTCTTGTACCGGATCTGGAGCCTGCGCGACTGGTAATCTGTGCAGTTGGAAGTGCTCGTGATCTCGCCCCAGTCGCCTGTATCGCCGCGGCCGGGCATCCAGGCCTCAATGTCATATTTGCGAAAAGCCGGGTTGCCCAGGTCGCCCGCACAGACATCCACCACGCGAAAGGGGATTTCAAGTCTGGTATAGAGCTTTTCTTCAAGCGAGAGGAGATAGTCGTGCATGTCGTTTGAGTTTTCCGGCGTGCAAAAAATGAACATCTCAACTTTCGTGAACTGGTGCACGCGGTACAGGCCCTTGGAGAACTGCCCGGCTGCACCGGCCTCCCGCCGGAAGCAGTGTGAGAGCCCCGCGAGTTTCATGGGAAGGCTTGATTCCTCGAGTATGGTTTTTGAAAACGCGCCGCCCAGGGTTATTTCCGATGTGCCGATGAGGCAGGTGCCCTCCTCTTCAATCCTGTAAATATTTGACTCTTCACCCCTGGGATTAAAGCCTATTCCTTCCAGGATTTCCTCGCGCGCGACATCAGGTGTGATATAAAGATCAAATCCTTCTGCAAGAAGGAAATCAAAGGCAAAGCGTGTGAGTGCGAGCTCCAGAAGTGCGCCTTCGTTTTTCAGGTAATACCATTTCTGGCCTGTGACTTTCAAAGCTGTTTCAAAGTCTATGATATCAAGTGCTGTTCCAAGTTCCATGTGATCTTTGGCCTTAAAGGAAAACGATGGAACTTTACCGACCTTTTTTATTTCCCGGTTCTCAGTCTCTGTCAGGCCCGCAGGTACATCCGGGTGCGTCATGTTGGGAATCTTTGCAGCCTCAGTCTCCATTTCCTTTTCAGTGACAGACAGGCGTTCTTCGCGCGAGGCGATGTCTTCCTTGAGCTTCTGGCCGGCGGCGATCAGCTTTTCGCGCTCGGCCTGTTCCAGTTTTGCCTTCATCCGGGCTGCGTTGTCATTGCGCTGTTTGCGCAAGTCATCAATTTCGGTGAGCAGGATGTTTCGCTGCGAATAGAGTTCCACAACGCGGGCTGCATTGGCTTTTACATTGCGGATTTTGATATTCGCCTCAACAAGAGCGATGTTTTCCCTGATAAACCGTAAATCTAGCATGGAATGAGCATAGCAGGGAAGCAGGGCCTGTTGCAAGTGAAAAGATCAAATATGTGTATCATGCCAGGTTAAAAGGTGATATATTAAATGAATGAGTGAACAAACAAGTCTTTTTCGCGAAGATTTTTTCCGAATGAAAAATAGCGAAACAATTTTCTATCGTTTGTATGTGCCGGAAAACCCCAAGGGTTCGATTATGGTCATCCACGGACATGCCGAACATTCGGGCAGGTATCAGCATGTGCTGGAGTATTTTGCCGCCCGCGGTTATGCGGTTGCCGCGCCTGACATCCCTGGATTCGGGAGATCAGGGGGTACGCCTGGTGACATGAAAAGTTTCCGTGGCGCCATGGAAGCAGTCGGGGAGCTCGCCAGATTTTTTGTCGTGCACAGAAAATTTCCCAAGATGTTTCTTCTGGGTCACAGCATGGGCGGTTGCATGGTTTTGAGTCTCGCGGGTTTATATCCGGAATTGTGGAAGGGGCTTGTAACCACGGGTGCCATGATTATGATCCCGGACTATGTCTCCCCTGCGCTAAAAGTGGTTTCTGGTATTCTCGCCGCGCTACTCCCCAAACTGCCGGTTCAAAAGTTGGATTTTAATAAAATGACCCAGAGCGAGGATGCGAAGGAAGCGGCCAGGCAGGATCCCCTCTATTACAAGGGTAAGATTCGCGCGCGGACCGGTATACAGCTTTTAAAGGGGATCAATCTTGCGCGCTCGGTTTTGCCTTCAATAACCGTGCCTGCCCTGATTCTTCATGGAACAGCTGATGTGATCATGCCTGCTGCAGGATCAGAAATAATAAATGCTGAAATCGGATCAAAGGACAAAACCCTGAAGTATTTTGACGGCCTTTTCCACGAACTCCTGAATGAACCAGGAAAGGAGAAAATACTGGAATTGATCGGCAATTGGATCGATGAGCACGACAAATAGTGCAGGGCTGGCAGAATTTCTTGTTTCCTCGGCTTTGGAAGAGGGCTTTGCGGATGCCCAAATAATCAGTATCCGTGAAATTTTTGATAGAATAGATAACTACTCTCAGAACTATAAAAGCTTTGATTATAAATCGCTGTGTGATTTTCCTGGGTCAGAATCCCATCCTGGGTCAGGGTCATTTTTAGTCTGTGCACTTGCATACCCTGCACAGATACCATATGCGGTCAAGCATAATACCGGGGAAGCTCGGCCAGGAGTTTTCCCGGGACCACCACCCCACGCACATGTCGCACCCTTTGCTGTCCGCCATTATTACAGGGCTGCGGTGGAAAAACTCGGCAAGATAAAGAAAACAGCAGCGGCCCGGTTTAATTTGCGTGAAAGTGATTTCAGGTCTTTTTCCAATTCCAGGATTCCGGAGAAAATAATTTTTTGGGCTTCAGGCCTGGGAGAATACGGGAGAAGCGGACTCATTATTCACCCCAGGCTGGGCACTCGCTTTATCATTGCGTTGCTTTATGTGCACAGGTTTTTATCAGCTGCCTCCAGTTCTGAAGCTTTAAGGCCGCCAGGAAGTCTTTGTGGCAGCTGCACTGCATGTGTTCAAACATGTCCTGCATCAGCGCTTTCCGGGGATGGAAGTCTTGACACAACCAGATGCCTCCAGGCTCGTGCTACACGTCTGGAAACCTGGGATGAAGAAACAAAACTTGAATGGGGAATGAGATTTTACGGATGCGACACATGTCAGGAAGTCTGTCCCCATAATACAAAAGCCTTTCATGATTCAGACATTGAAAACGGTCTCCTGGGTGACAGGATAAGTATAATAGAGTTTCTTTCATGCACTGAGGATGAAATAAAAAAGGCATTCAAGGGGACCGCGCTTGGTATGTCCTGGATTCCATTGCAGGCACTTGTCCGCAATGCGATTGTGGCTCTCGGCAATTATATGACCGAAGGAAATTCTTTTACCAAAGCCGATATTGGGAGAGGAAGGGATTGTATCGCAGTGACATCTGTTGTGGAACTTGCAGCATTGATAAAAAAATATTCTGGACATCAAAACAAGGTTTTAGCAGAAGCCGCAAAGTGGGCATTGGAGAAAATAGAGATAAAAATCTGATTAAATTGCCAATAACAACATATTGCCAACCAAACATGGTTGATTGATTAAATCAACTTTTTTTCTGAAAAAGTATTGTATTTATTTTTAGAATGGGATACTGTAGTCCCAAAAGGGGGACATGATATGAAGTCGTTGACTTTTCACTGTCCCAAAAAATTGCAAGGAGGAAGCAAATGAAAAAGGTTATTATCCTTTTTATCATGTTGGTTGCCTTGGGCAACTTAGTCTTCGCCGATCTCGCATTTGGCGCGTGGGGCCGCTCAATTTTCAATCTGGCTGAGGGAAATGATGCCGTTGACGACATCACACAGTCATGGGGACCGGGCTGGGGAGTGCACAGGTTGGGTGTTGATTTCAATTTCACCAGCAAGTTCGTGGATTATCACATGAATATGCGCACAAACTATGCTACACTTATGGGTTTCCCCACCATGTACGGTACCCTCAAACTGGTCCCGGACATGTTCTCTCTCCATATGGGACAATTCAGTGGTGACGGATTTGACACATTCAGAAAAACATCTCCACACCCGATCAATGACAAGAACAATGGAGACGTGGGCAGAATGAATGGCTGGGGATTGATTGGAATTCTCGCTCCCAAGGACTCTGGTTTTGAAGCCGGTGTCATGTGGGCAACAGCAGATCCAATGTGGGATGATGACGCAGATCCTGCAACTTCGGTTGTACCTTTCCATGCGAATATCGAAGATAATGCCGAAATGGTGGATGTCGCTGCTGCATACACAGTGCCTGGTACAGTGAAGATCACTGCCGGTTCAATGTATGACGGCGTACGCAATATCTTTGGCCGCGTTGAGCTCCTCATGGTCAAAGATCTTACCCTCTGGGCAGATGCAAAGTATGTTGGTCTTGAATCTTCCACTGCTGCGGCTCTGTCAGCAATGTTGGCTGGCGGCTACAAAATGGATGCACTGACTATCGCCTTTGCAGCAGGCCTTGGCATGGGACTAGATGCTGAGACATTGGACTGGTCTGTTTATCCTGAGGTCTATTATAACCTTGGTGCAGTTACAGCTGGTATCTACCTGGGAGTCAGCGGCGGCGACACTCTTGGCGATGGTCTGGCAATTGAAGCTCAGCCATATGTGGTCGTGAATGATTTCAATCTGAGAATCAGTGTTGATATCACTTATAACACTGACACAGAAGCCACGACATGGGCAATTCCGGTTTTGGTTACTTTCGGTTTCTAATACACTGAGAAGTGTTGTCAACTTGGGCGCGTTCCTGTAAAGGGCGCGCCCGGTTTTTTTTAATATCTGTTGCTTTTTTTATAAATTGTTGATTGTATAG
Organism: Spirochaetaceae bacterium; assembly: GCA_003818675.1. The sequence continues at coordinate 108 of RPPD01000097.1, read as the reverse complement.
TTAAAAGCATTATAACAGGAGTTTTCATGAAAACCATGAGATTTGCATTGATCCTGATTTCTGTATTGTCAGCCTTCGGGTGTGTTTCACCCAGGCTGGGTTTCCCGG
>RPPD01000096.1 GCA_003818675.1 Spirochaetaceae bacterium | reverse complement strand
TGTACAAATGCTCAAGCATCATGACGACTGTGATGATGGCTCTCATGCTTCTGTCCCCCTGCGATAACAGGCAAAACATTGCTATCGATACGGCAAACACTGATACAAGTGCTTTGGTCCGGGTTGACTATCTTGCCGCAGACCAGGCCGCTGGCCGCTACAGGACAGGCACGGTTGATCCTGTTGTCATCAGTATTCCGCTTGTTTTCGAGTTGCTTGTTTTTTCGCAGCCGGAAAAATATCTCCCGGAACTGGTGCAATATTTCAAGTACCAGGCGGACAATGAATACCATGTGATAAAGCTGATACACGACTGGATCACAATGCAAATTGCCTATGAGTTTGACGCGGAAACAGACGCGGTGAAACTCCTGGCGCTCTGCAGGACAAATTGTGTCGGCTACGCCAATCTCTTCAGGCTTCTTGCTGGATACGCAGGGATAAGGTCCGAGGTGGCAATAGGCTATTCCCGCACATACATGTTCACTGACGGCAGGCAGGGAAACCATGCCTGGAACGTGGTATGGATCAGCGGCAAAAAATACCTTGTAGATACTACGCATGACGCGAGGATGAGGGTGCGCGATAATACAACAAATCCGCTCGGCAAATACTCGGATGACGAGCTTTTTCTCAATCCGGAATACAAGTTCTCAATCAACCTTCCGCTTGAAGATGAATACCAACTGCTTCTGCCGCTGCGTTCATACAGCCTGTTCATGAACCAACCGCGCGTGCGCATCGGTTTTTTCAAATACGGTCTTTCAATAAAAGATCAGGCGTTTTTGGACAACAGGCATTTGATGAAAACTCCAATACGGACAGCGGGAATATCAGGCATATCAGACGCCTTTGACACGCGACAGAAACCCCTGCGGATTTCCATTTCAACCCCGGCCAGTGTAAAACTGCGTGCAACAATGCAGCGTGTGCCGGAAAATGAAGGCTCGGGCATGGCATTGCAGACCGCGGAGGAACCGGATTTGATCCTGCCTGAAACAACACTCGACAGTGCAATCTTCATGCTGTCCTCGCCGGATGAGAATACATGGAGGGTGAATATACAGGCACGCTTTGCGGATTCTTCGGAATGGGAAAGCGTTTATTCATTTATCCTATCGCCGTTGTAAATGGACAATGGGGCTGTTATGACAGGAACAAGAATCCGGTTATTTAATGGATATTCGCGCCATCCTGATCATATGCAGTATGGAAAATATGACCGCAGAACCTAAAATAAAGGAGTCTGTCATGATAAGGGATGACCTCAGCCGGCAGATCCATCCAGGTTGTTCTACCTGATCCGCACAGGCCGACCGCCATAAGGAACAGGGGCAAATATGGTATTGTGGCGGCAAAACGCATGTTTGACAGTAAAAGAATTGGACATTAAACTGGTGGAATGTATTTCCCCAAATATTTTAATAGAAAATTATCAATTAAACTTGGGAAACTGATAGTTCAGGCATATGATCAATTCACTGCATTTGAAAAAGAACAGAAATGGGAATTATCAGGAGACTATAAGCTGCTTGGTGAGATAACATATCCGTGGAATTCCGGAAAGGGGCTGTACAGGAAATATTTTGGATTTGATTTTTCTTTTCTGGATACTGCCAGCAAAAAGAAAAACAGGGATTTTAAAATACCTATTGGTTTTTTTGCAAAGCAGGGAGACAGATTATACCTCATCTTCAGGGGTACCAAAACCATCAAGGAATGGGCGAACAATCTGAGCTTCAATATGAAGGAATACCTCCTGCCGAACCATGGGAAAGTACATGATGGATTTATCCAGACATATAAATCGGTCAGGGAAACCATTATGGACTTTCTCCTGAAAAACGGCAAAAAGAAAAAGCTGTTTATTGCGGGTCACAGTCTGGGCGGTGCCCTGGTGACGCTGGCCTCCCCGGAAATTGAAATGAACATGAAATCCAAAATCAATGCCATATATACTTTTGGATGCCCCAGGGTGGGGGACGATGCATTTGTAAAAGCCTATAACCAGTCGTTTGGCAAAAGAAGTTTCCGGGTGGCAAATACTTCAGACATTGTAACAACACTGCCGCTGCCTTTGCCCTTTGGCATATTGGCAGGAGGATATTTTTCCCATGTGGATACTCCAGTTGACTGTACAGTCCAGGAAAATGATATTGATATAAATCACCATATTGATACCTACCTTGCGGTATTGCAAAATGCTGATCACCATCGGGGATTCTTTCACTGATCGCATGAGGAGGACACATCAGTACCGCGGCCATCATCGGCATAGGCACCGAGATAATGAAAGGCAAGATAGATGACACCAACGCGACATTTCTCTCGCGCTGGCTTACCGTTCGCGGGATCCGCGTCTGGCTGCGCGAGAATGTCGCCGACACGCTTGCCGACATCGTCGCCGCGTTTGAAAGCGCGGCTTCCTTTGATCTGGGCATCGCCACCGGCGGCCTTGGCCCCACCACGGACGACCTCACGCGGGAAGCCCTTGCCGCGCACGTCGGGAAAAAACTTGCGTTTGACCCCGTGCTTTGGAAGCAGATCGAGTCCTATATCTCGAAGCGATGGGTAAAGGCGGCCGGGTCGAACAAGCGGCAGGCGTTCACCATACCAGGCGCAGAGGCGCTTAAAAATGAAAATGGAACCGCGCCGGGCATGTGGTATGTCCATGAAGGAAAATATTTTGTGCTTCTGCCAGGGCCTCCTTTGGAAAACCAGCCCATGATCCGGAAGGCACTTGGGGAAAAATTGATTCAGTATGATCTGCTTGGGGGAGAACCGGCTGCCGAGGTCCTGCGCTGCTACCAGATAGGGGAGAGTGCACTCGCGGACATGCTGGAGGATGCAGGCTTCCAGTCGGAGACGGGTTATTATTTCAGCCAGGATTGTTTTGTCGAACTTCACTTCAGCAATTTTGCAGGAATAGATGCCGGAGACCTGGATCTTGTGAAAGCGGACGGCGAAAAAGCACGCCGGATTCTTAAAGAACACGATGTGTTTTTCACGAAAGACGCTCCGCTTTCGAAGCTTCTTCTGGACTGTCTGATTGCACAAAAACTCACGATCTCGTTTGCGGAATCTATCACCGGCGGGCAGATGGCCGGGGAGTTTGTAAAAAATCCCGGGGCTTCAAAGGCGCTTGTGGGCGGGATAATTGCTTATTCAAATGAATTGAAGGAAAAGCTTCTGGGAGTCTCTTCTGAAACCCTGATAAGAAGCGGGGCTGTCTCACAGGATACTGTCAGCGAAATGGCATATGGTCTTCGCAAAACGACCGGTGCCGACGTATGCATCTCTGTCTCCGGAATTGCAGGCCCGGATGGAGGAAGTGATGCCAAGCCAATCGGTATTGTACATTTCGGATTTCTTGTCAGGGACAAATATTTCCATCTCAAGGAAATATTTGCAGGTACACGTGAGCGCATTATAAAGCGCGCTATTGTGTTTGCTTTCGTTGAGGTTCTCCGGCAACTGGCAGGCTGGGGTCCTGGAAAACAATAAACACCGGCGTACCCGCAATTTTTCCGGGTTTTTGTCAAAAAAGCACTGTTATATCTTGACCTGAAATCAGGCTTTTGCGTATTATCTTTTTATACCCAGAAAGCCATCCCTCATGAAAAAGGAAAAAAAGAGCGCCTCCATATCATTTCTCCCCGCACTCATGGGCCTTGCAGGTCCGTATAAATTATTTGTCATTCTGAATATTCTTGCAGTGATCGGCACCGCTGTCGCGGATGCGGCCTCCGGATATTTCGTAAAGACCATAACTGACGTGATCCAGGGCGATGGAATGCAAATGCTTGTCGGGATCCTGCCGCTGATTGGCGGAATCGTGGCGCTCGGAATGGTTTGCAGGTTCGTTTCCAAAACAACCGCAGGGATCTACAGTTTTCGCGTAGTGCGCGATCTGCGGAAGCGCTCGGTGGATTCACTTCTTGCTTCCCGCTTTTCCAGGATTGAAAACCGTCATTCAGGCGACACTATTTCACGTCTAAACAATGATCTCGGTGAACTGCGTACCTTTTTCCAGGACAGTTTTCCGAAGCTTGTCTATTACCCGCTCATTTTTGCCATAGTTGTGGCTTATCTCACTTTCATGCATCCGCTGTTGACACTCGCCGCTTTCGGGTTTGTGCCTTTACTGCTTTACCTGGACAACCTCATTCTCAGGCCGTGGAGCAAATATGCGGCAATAGAGAGGGAGGCCCTGGGGAAAATGAACTCTGTTGCGCAGGATACGATTGCGGGTATACCGGTTGTGAAGACCTACCACCTGGAAGAAACGCTTTTTGACAAGTACAAGCAGTCAGGTGACGTGTTCCTGAAAAACATGCTAAAGCGCCAGCGCCTGAACGCAAACCAGGCGCCTCTTGAAATATTTACATCGTTCCTGCCTTATATCGTGATTATCAGCCTGGGCGGATATTTCGTCATCACTGGAAATAATGGAATGACCGCGGGAAGCCTCTTTGCATTTTCGTATCTGATACACTTCCTGATGGACCCGCTCCAGGAAATACCGGCCCTGATTTCAGAGGCCAGGCTCGCTTCCGCCTCAATGAAACGAATACAGGATCTTTTGGCCGAACCAGTGGAACGCACGGACGGGTTTGTGCGTGATGCAGGCGAAAACCAGGGCCCGGGTTGTCCGCAGATTATCGAGTTCAGGCAGGTCGATTTTTCCTACAACGGCGCGGAGCACGAGCCTGTTTTCTCGGGACTTTCCTTCAGTGTTCCTGAAAAATCCATCACGGCCATAGCTGGTGTGTCCGGGAGCGGGAAGACAACCCTTTTCAAGCTCCTGTGCGCGTTTCATGAACCTGCAGCAGGCGAAATCATGCTAGAACACAGGCCGTACGCCAGGTGGAAACCCGAAGCCATCCGGTCCATGTATAGCATTGTGGCGCAGGACACATACCTCTTTGCGGGAACAGTGCTGGAGAATATCTCCTGCGGCAAGCCTGGTGCCGGTACGGATGAAATAATCTCCGCTTCGAAAACCGCCAATGCGCATGATTTCATAATGGAACTGCCGCAAGGATATGACACTTTCATAGGTGAACGCGGCAACAGGCTTTCCGGCGGCCAGCGCCAGCGTCTGGAGATCGCAAGGGCGGTTTTGAAGAACGCTCCCATCCTGCTCCTGGACGAACCTACATCCGCGCTGGACGCCCACTCAGAGGCTTTGGTTTCCGAGGCTCTCTCCCGTGTGATGGAAAAACGCACTGTACTCATCATCGCACACAGGCTTTCAACCATCCAGAAGGCTGACAATATTATCGTCCTTGACAAGGGAAAAATCGTCGAGGAGGGCGGCCATCATGAACTTCTTGAGAAAAAGGGAGCATACTACAGGCTTTATCTGAAGCAGTGCAGGATAGACGAACTGCGGCTCGGGGAGTCTGTACAATGATGCGGGAAAGGAAAAAGGGCAATTTCAGGAGAATACTTGATTTTATAAGGCCCCGCGCGGTGATGTATTTTGCAGGCATGCTGGGCGGGACGCTTCTGTATGCCCTGATATCAGTCCTGCAGTCATTTACCATGAGGAACATCATAAACGCAATAACCGCCTCACCCGCCGACACGGAGCTGCTGTTTTCCTCGTGCGTGATTTTTGTCTCCATCGTATTTGTACTCTCTGTTCCATTCCTTCTCACGCGCTGGTGGTACAATGCAAATGCCAAGCGGGCTTACTATGACCTGCAGACCGGCATCTTCAGGCACGTTGCGAACCTGCCGGTGGGGTATTTTGAGAAACGGCATTCGGGGGACATTGTCTCAAGGATGACAAATGACGTGAATGCCATTGGTTCCATATACGGTGGACGCCTGCGCAGGTTTGTGGCCCCTGCTGTAAACGCCATCGCTTACGGGACGGGCATGGTTTTCCTGGACTGGAGGCTTGGCGGCATCCTTATCATCTATAATGTCGTAATCGGCTCGGTCAACCTGCTCTTTTCCGCACCGATCAGGAAATTGAGCGACCGCATCCAGAAGAGCCTCGGAAGCATAACAGAGAGACTGGTGGATATTCTTTCGAGTTTCCAGGTCATCAGGATGTTCCACCTCGAGGAAAAACTTTCTGCGGGATTTGAAAAACCCAACCAGGATGTGACAGTCCAGAGCATCAGGCGTTCCGTGGTGACCGGGTCCCTCGACTCCACAATATACCTGATGCGGATGTTTTCAAGCATTGGAATGATTGCGGCAGGAGTATTCCTCCTGGCCGTGGACTTCACCGATCTTGGAACCCTGCTTGCCCTCATCACGCTGCAGTCCGGCTTCAACTGGTGCATACTCTCCGCCAGCCAGCATTTGCCGCTCTTGCAGGAGGCCCTGGCCGGTGCCGAGCGCGCATTTGAATTGTTTGACGAGGAGTCCGGGACTGCCGCTGACCCGGCGGCGTTTGTGACGGCGTCAACAATTAAAGCATCAGCAGAAGAAAAGCCTGGTATCGCCTTCAAGGTAATAAATTTGAAGAATGTAACATTCTCATATGACAGAGAAAGGAAAGAAGCCCTGTGCGACGTCACAATGTCAATCCCGCGCGACAGCGTAACAGCACTGGTGGGGCCTTCGGGGGGCGGCAAGTCCACGATCCTGAAGTTGCTTTTGGGCTTCTACACACCCGATTCAGGCAGCATTGAAATTGACGGCCAGCCATTGCACAGCCGGGCAGGTGGAGACCTGGCCGGCATGGCATATGTGTCGCAGGAGAGTTTTCTCTTTGATGGCACAATTGAAGAAAACATACGCTACGGAAAACTGGATGCTTCAACTGAAGAGATACAGCATGCCGCATCCCTCGCGCACGCGCATGATTTTATCTGGGTGCAGCCTGACGGATATTTGACGCAGATCGGCGAGCGTGGATTGAAGCTTTCTGGAGGACAGAAACAGAGAATCGCCATTGCGCGTGCGATCCTGAAAAATGCGCCGATCCTGCTTTTGGACGAGGCCACCTCGGCACTGGATTCTGAGTCAGAGACTTTGATTCAGGACGCGCTGGAGCGGCTCATGAAAGACCGCACAACTGTGGTTGTGGCACACAGGCTTTCTACAATCCGTCATGCGGACAAGATTTATGTCATTAACCGAGGAAGGATTGCGGAGCATGGAAGGCATGACGAGCTGCTTGCGCAGGACGGGTTATACACCTTGCTTCACGAGCTGCAGTTTTCCATGTAGCTCCAAAGCACAATTTGGAATTTCTAATTCCCATTAAAAAAAGACGTTAAAAGCCGGTGTGCTGTCTATTGTCTTGAAATTGCCATCCGCCGTACGTGTGCGTGTTTCCACCAGCACGGAATATGAAGTCACGCTTGCATCTTCAGGCATTATATCTTTGCCTGGAATCTCCGCCTCGATGAAGGCCGTTCCTGCAACGCATCTGCCGCTATTTTTAGGATTTCCAGCAAGAACATTATTTTTCATCCTGGACACAGTCGCGATCCATGCATTATTTTTATTTAAGATCTGAATGATGCATGCGGTTTCCTTTCCCGCAGAGAGCGTGATC
>RPPD01000095.1 GCA_003818675.1 Spirochaetaceae bacterium | reverse complement strand
GCCAAGGGGTACCCCATCTCAACAGTGTTCGGAAATTATTGCTGGTACGGCGGGAATTCATCCTCGAGCACACATCCGGTGGCGACCAGACTGCCGAATGCGCCAGGCTTGTATGACATGAGCGGGAATGTCTGCGAGTATGTCATTGACCCGTCCGGTGATCTCAAAGTCACCGTGGGCGCTTCCTGGGCAGCGCAGGATCTCATGGCCCTGTTTCTCTCATCTCTTGGAGGAATCACCGCGTATAATATATCCCCCAATGTGGGATTGAGGATCTGCCAGACACAATAGAAACCAAATCGGAAAATCAGTAGCCCTTTTTCCTGTGACCGCAGAGCATGAGTTGGTAGCACCGCTTGCACGCGGGAAACAGGCCGTCAGGCTGAGCCTTCAACCCCTTGCGGAACTTGATGGCCTTTTCGTTATTGTAGATGTCCCAGAGTTTTTCTTCCTTGATGTTTCCAATCACGTAATCCGGGTAATCCGCGCAGAAATGCACGTCCCCATTGTAATTGATGTTCACTGAGAACCATGGCGCCGTGCACTTGTCCCTGACAGGCGTTTCCAACTCTGAATGGAATACGCCTATTTTTTTTGGATTTATTACTGGAACCGTTATTACGGGATGATCGCTTTTCATGGCGTGAACAATCTTGAGGATACTCGCGAACTTTTTGCCGTCAATCCCCTCGTTCATACCGTTGTTGAAACCCTGCCAGAAATACGGCTCGATCCCGAAGAGATCCATGAATACCTCCCGCTGGCAGGCGCCGATATGATCGTTCATGTATGTCCCGAGATTGATGATGTGCCATGAAAGGTTGATATCCTGGGTCGCCTCCACGAGCTTGTCCAGAAATAAGTAATTCATGTTGCTGATGGTTGTCACAATGCCCATGTGCGGCAGAACCGAATGCTGACGATCCTTTTCACGATTGATGGCCTTGATTCCCTCGATCACCTTATTGAAGGAGCCGTGCCCTCGTATCTTGTCGTTTACCTCATTATAGCTGTCCAGGGAAATAAAAAAGCCGGACCACTGGTCCTCCACAATCCTCTTCGCATTTTCCGCGAGGTGAGTCCCGTTTGTGTTGACCGTGAACACCGGGATCTTCTTGGCCATATACGCGGCCAGATCCATGAAATTGGGATACATGAATGGTTCGCCGCCCCACATATAAAACACTCTGGTCTTCTTCGCGACTTCGTCGGTGAGTTCCTTGTACCGCTCAATTGAAACGAGGGTCTTTGCTTCCTCGATTGCTTTTTCACCCTTTAGGGTGCCGGTCTTGCCGCGCTGTCCGCACATAATGCAGTGCAGGTTGCACAACGACGTGATCTTGAAGGTGATGAGGGGCATTTCCGAGGATTTTCCACTCCTGCGATTGTAGTCAATCTTCTGGGCTTTCTGCACTCCCAGGAAAGCCTGGGACATATGTAATGCAATATCAGGATTCTGTAAAACCAGTCTGGGCAATATCGAGATGTTGCTTTTCATTTGAAAACCCCCTGACAAATATTAGAGGAAAGCAATTTGATTATCAATATTGTTTTCAATAAATATTATTATTGTAAAAGCATGGGAAATAGCGGTATTTAGGGTTTTATCTCGCCGGTTTTTGCGGTATTATTTGCAGCGAAGACCGCTTTTTTTCCAATAGCGCTGTTTTATAAAGGATGCACGATAGATGATCTACAGGAAATTCGGCAATACCGGCATTGAAATTTCCTCACTCGGTTTTGGTTGCATGCGCCTGCCCATGACCCGTGGTACGGACAGCAAGAAAATTGTTGACCAGGACAAGGTCACTGCCATGCTGGTCCGGGCGCATGAACTGGGCATTAATTATTTTGACAGCGGCTACATGTACAACCAGTTTCAAAGCGAGCATGCAACAGGCATTGCACTTAAAGGTATCAGGGACAAAATCTACATTTCCACAAAATGTCCTGGCCACCTGGCGAAAAAACCCGGTGATTTCCGGCGCATCATCGAGGAGCAGCTGACGCGGCTTATGACGGATTATATCGACTTTTACCATTTTCACGGAATTGGGTATGACAATTTCTTCGAGACTGACAAAATTTCAGGCTGGCAGGCCGAAGCCATGAAGGCAAAGGAGGAGGGGCTCTTCAAACACTTGAGCTTTTCCTTTCATGACAAACCTGAAAACATGATAAAGCTGATCGACCTCGGTATTTTTGAATCCGTGCTCTGCCAGTACAGCGCGATAGACCGCTCAAATGAAAAAGTAATGGCTTATGCAAAACAAAAAGGGTTGGGCGTTGCGGTCATGGGCCCCCTGGGCGGAGGAAGGGTTTCCGGGCTTCCAAAAGAAATTGCGGACAGGCTTGGTATAAAAACCGCAAGCAATGCCGAGCTCGCCCTGAGGTTTGTTTTCTCAAATCCGGACGTGGACTGCGCGCTTTCAGGCATGGAAAACATGCGAATGCTCGAGGAGAACGCGGCAGTATCGGAAAAGCGGGCACCTCTGTCTCCCATGGAGCTTGAAGCCCTCAACAACCTCATGAAGGAAAACGAGCGGCTCTCGGAACTCTACTGCACAGGATGCGGGTACTGCCAGCCGTGTCCTGAAGGCGTCAACATCCCGCATATATTCAAGATGATGAACTATTACAAAATCTATGGCATCAGGGATTATTCCAGAAAAGGTTATGCTGAAATTGGAAAAGTTCCCTGGACCCAGGGCAGCAATGCCGCGGCATGCACTGAATGCGGTGAATGCGAGGAAAAATGCCCGCAGAAGATTCCAATCCGCGAACAGTTGAAGGAAAGTCACAAGGCGCTCGGCTGATGGAAAAAATCATCCTGGTCGCGGGCCTTTCATTTGTCACAGCTTTAAGCGGGGCAATGCAGCCCGGGCCTCTTCTCACCTATACAATCATGCAGACTTTGAAAACTCCGAAGCGAGGATGGCTCACCGGGGCCCGCGTCATCGCCGGCCATGCCGCGCTCGAGCTTGTGCTTGTCATTGCCATTCTCCTCGGGCTCTCCGCGATTCTGCAGAATGACCTGTTCATCAAGGTTATGGGGATAGGCGGCTCTATCTTCCTGCTCTTCATTGCCTTCCTCACGCTCCGCGATGTTTTCATAAAAAGGGTCGCGCTCCCTGGCCTGAATGCTGGTGCCGGGCACACATCAACCATGGAAAAAAACAACAATTCAACGGGCGCGTATATAGGCGGCGTGCTTGTTTCCATGAGCAATCCCTTCTGGTGGATCTGGTGGGCGACTCTTGGTTTTTTCTTCATGCGGGAATATGATGTTTCGCTCTCAAACATCCCGCTGTTCGCGAGTTTTTTTCTCGGCCATGAGGCAGGTGACCTCGGCTGGTATTCCCTCATCTCGGTTTCCGTGCACACGGGACGGCGATGGCTTGACCAGAAGCGCTACCATGTCCTGCTTGTCGCAACAGCTATTGTCATGGCGGGGTTCGCGGGCTTTTTGCTGTATTCCACGCTGAATTACCGGGGGTGAGTGTGTATATACCCCATCAAATAAATGATCGAAATCTCACACCAATGGAATTTCTATTTAAGCTGCTCTATAATATAAGTTATTAAGCAACCAACCTGTGCTTTTGTTATTGATTGCACAGATGCTCTTGAGGAGGTTTTCTATGAAAGCCATACTTCAAACGTTAATATTCAGTAGATGGATAAGCTGATCCGGAGGTACATAGATGAAAAAAAAGATATATCTGTGTATAATTATATCAGCAGTGTGCCTTTTTCCGACGGTTGTTTTCGCTCTCACCGACACCGAGATACAGGATATTATTAAAGATGCACCCTGGCGCTCGGATGAATATGCATTTTACAACAACAGCGTAACTTTGAGCTTTAATGGCGAGACAAGATATTCTTGGGATAGGGGTCTCGTAAAAATCGGTGGCGGTAATTACATCGTGCAGAACGGAAAAATCCTCTGTGCACCGGATGAACAAGCGGATTTACGATTTTCATTACAGGTCGAGAAGATAGACACGAGTCTTGTAGCGGAATACGCTATGTCCAGCAGCGTACCTCTTTCGCCATCCGGGTATTCACGGTTCTACAGGACCGAACCGGCTCTTTCTGCCGGGCTTACTCGCCTATATGCTGGATTTGAAGTGACCACTGTTGCAAGAGAGTCCTTTTCTGTCTGGGGTGTTCCAGAGGCGCATAAAAAACCTTCCTCGGATTCACACTACGAACATATCTGGGGTACACCTGGATCAGGTTTTACTGTTGTATTAGGATGGACAGTCCAAAACGGGCAGACTTGGTATCTCGTAAACGATGCCTATTTTCGAGATTCAAAGGATTATTACAGTTCTACTTTGGTTTGGATCCATGGCTCTGCAATCTATCCTTCAATCATCGACCGCTATTATAATTATATTTCAGAGCGTGATTATGCTCATGCGTATGAACTCTGGCACAAGCAGGCAAGTTTTGAGGCTTTCAAGGGGATGTACTCCGATGTCAAATCCTGCAGAATTCTTGACATCAAGCGAAAAGACGAAATCACCTGGCGGCTCATCGTGCAGCTTGAACTTAATGACATGTCAAAAAAGACTTATAGTGTCACTATGACCGTGGACGATATCCACATCGTGAACTCGTCAAGCACACTTCTCTATTAGTCGCTTGAGTTTGACGATTTTCAAAGGAGGATTTGATGCGTGTGATATGTACGATATTGTTGTTCTTCGCTCTGGCGTTCCTGCTACTTTCCTGTTCCAGGGATTCCCAATCGCAGCAGGCGGATTCTGCGGTCAGCGCTTTGACAAGCACGGCAGATGATGAGACTCGCCCGTTAACTGATGAAGAAATACGGGAAATGCTGATCAATTCGCAATGGTACTCAAACGAATATAACCCGATGTGTGACTTGATAATAATATTTGAAAAAGACGGGAGGTTTTCAGAGGGTTCTTACATCTTCCAATTTGGGAATTATTCGATACAAAACGGAAAAATAACCTGTTCACCCGATAAAAAAACAATCCCTGTTTCCACATTTTATATAGAGCGTTTGGAAACAAATCTCGCCTCGGAAATGGCCCTCGTTCAGACCGATGACTCCGGACAGCCTGCGCGCATTAGGTATTTCCGGCTCTCTCCAGGGATACGGGGAGGACTTGCCAGAATCTACGAAGGAATACCGATAACCACCGTGGCAACAGAATCATTTTTAATTTGGGGAAAACCAGTCGCGTATGTGCGACCGGATGTGCATTCCGAACAGCTGCCGTATGTCGGTGAGAGCATGCGCGACAATAAAGTCCTGGGTCGGACTGAAATCGACGGACAAACCTGGTATCTTATAAAAATGGTGGAAGCAAAAGGTCCTGGCGAAGTGAATTATTGGCTTGTGTGGATCCTTGAATCTGCCGTGTATCCTTCGCTGATTGATCGCTATTATTCCTATCTTCATGACACCTCTCTTCATAAGGAAAATCTTGAGGCCGCCTATGAACTATGGCATAAAAAAACCAGTTATGAAGATTTCGCCGCGATGTACTCAGATGTCAATTTCTGCAGAATCCTGGATATCAAGTATGAAGGCGGCATAACCTGGATTGTGCTCATAGAGCTTGAGTTCACGGATAAAACCAAAAAAACATACCGCGTCACCATGACCGTGGACGACACGCATATAGTGGATTCAAAGAGTGTTGAGGTACCGTAATATCAAATCCAAGGAGCCTGGCATGCGTTTGAGAATTGCTTTTTGTCTATTCTGTATTTCCTTGTTCGCAATCCTTTCCTGTTCCAGGGAAGCCCAGGCGCCCCAGATGGATTCCACAGGAACCACAAGCACAACTGAGGAAACACGCCCGTTAACTGATGAAGAGATACGGGAAATTGTAAAAGATTCCTTTTGGTGCTCAGATGAGTACATCTGCAGTATGGATAGCATTATAGCTTTTGAAAACACCGGTAAGTTCAGGATCTCGTCAGGGATCTCTCCATTTAACAGGATTAAGGGGCAGCCGGGGGGTCCAATGGACTTCGGGAGTTATATAGTTCAGAATAATAAAATCGTATGTACGATGGAGAATCGGCCGGACTCCAGATTTTCATTTGAAATTGAGCGAATAAACACAAGTCCGGTTTATGAATATGTCATTACATCAAGCGCCCTGCTTTCCAAAGACCAAACGACGATGAGATTCTATCGAACAGCTCCCGGTGTTTCATCTGAGCAGATACGCACCCATGAAGGGTTTACGCTTACCACTGTGACCGCAGACTCATATTCCGTTTGGGGTACGCCAACCGCATATAAAACGCCGGATTTTGATTCAGAACAAAGACAGCTGGATAAAACAATACGCAGCGGAACCATCATCGGACGTATCATGCTGCAAGCACAGACATGGTATCTTTGGAAGGTGGAGGAGTATATTGATGGATCAGCGGGCTGGGAGTATACATATTCGTTGGTCTGGATTCCGGCCTCAGCTGTCTATCCATCCATGATTGACAATTATTACAGGTATATTACTCAGAACAATTTAAGCGAGGCCTATGAAATCTGGCATAAAAAATCAAGCTACGAAGATTTTGTAAAAATGTACTCGGATGTTGCAAGTGCCCGGATCCTTGATATCAAATATGAAGGTGAAACCACCTGGCGCCTTTTAGTTCAGGTTTTTTTTGACGATGGCACACAAAAGAAATACAGGGTCACCATGACCGTAGACGACACGCATATTGTGGATTCGAAGAGCGTTGAGGTGCCGTGAGGCCGCTTTCCTGAAACCGGCCATGCCGGCCGCGCTGTACGAATCCAATATTTTCTGTTATACTGGAAGCAGATGATAAAAAAAATTACCAGGAAAACCAGATTGCATGACTCGGACCAGGAAAGGCATGATCTGAAATACTGGCTTTCAAGACCGCCGCAAGAACGGCTCGCCGCAGTGGAAACTCTCAGGAAACAATATTATGGAATTACATTCAGACTTCAAAGATCTGTTCAGATTGCTAAACAGCAACAACATTGAATACCTGATCGTCGGCGCGTATGCGCTGGCTCATCATGGCGTCCCCAGATTCACCGGCGATATTGACATTTACATACATCCCTCAAAAGAGAATGCCGACGGACTAATCAAGGTCCTCCATGATTTTGGTTTTGGGGATCTCGGGATTAAATCCGAGGATTTCCTGACTCCGGAACATGTCATCCAGCTCGGAGTAGCTCCCATGCGTATTGATTTTCTCACGTCAATCGACGGGGTCTCCTGGGAAACCGCCTGGACCGGCAAAGCAGAGGGCCGGTACGGTGATATTCCAGTGAACGTGATTGGGAAAAAGGAACTGCTTCTCAATAAAAGGGCCACCGGCAGAACAAAGGATCTTGCGGATATTGAGGCCCTGGGCGAAAAATAGCGCCTATGATAGCGAATCATTCGCATTTATCTGCCCGAATAGCAGTCACGGTCTCCCGCTTTGCACCGGTAGGCAAATCTCGATGATCCCGGGTACGGCGTCCGCCGGATAGTACTGATATTCCCAGTTGCCGACAAGCTTGAAAGTGCTTGCGGGCAGATATTCTTCCCATAT
>RPPD01000094.1 GCA_003818675.1 Spirochaetaceae bacterium | reverse complement strand
TGTCCGAAACCCAAAGGCCCCATTGACAAAGTCAGCCGTATCCGGATTTCCGACGGGTTTTGTGACATAAAACGAAGACGAGCCTGTCACCCTGACTTCTGACTGAAGAAGTTCAAGACAAATGGCGATGTTATGGAAAGGATCAATGTTGGAACCGACGCTGACAATGACATTTTTTTTGTTCATAATCGCACCTGATGCAGTATAACCCCGCCCGAATGCTCACTCCGAGTGGAAAATAAAGGTCTTGACCGCCTTGTTAACGCCCTTGACCCGGATCTCGGTTTCCTTGCATTCGCGCTTGATCTTGAGTTTTTCATAGACCCCGCCCGAAATTACAATATGTCCGGGCTCGGCCGCGCTGCAGAGCCTGCGCGCGATGTTTACGGTATGCCCGATGGTGGTCCAGTCAAACTGTTCGCCCGAGCCTATTGCACCGACTATGGCCTCCCCGTAGTTGATTCCGATTCCGACAAAAAGCGGATTGCCCCGTTTTTTGTTGTAGGACTGCATCCTGGCCTGGATTTCCTGGGCTGCCTTGAACGCGAGCGATGGAGATGGGAATTCCACCATTATCTCGTCACCGATGAACTTGTCTATGTCTCCGGAGTTTCTTTTAATGGCTGCAACCTGGATGTCAAAAACTTCATTAATAGTGCTTATGACCACAAGGGGGTCATTTACCTCTGAAAATGTCGTGAAATCCCTGACATCAGAAAATAAAATAGTTACAAGCTTTCTCCTGGGCTGCGTGGTGATTTCCCCTGTATTCAGGTGTTCCACCATTTTCTGGGTGGAGCCCGATACATAGTGCTTGATGGCGATCTGCTTCTGGCATGCCTTCACCATGTTGTTGAAGTCTTCAAAAAGCAGAATCATCTCCTTGAATCCTTTTTCCGTGATCCTGGTCTCAAAATCACCCTCCTTGACACTGCGAATTCCCGCACGCAGCTCCATGGTTGGTTTCTTAATGTAGAGATTATAGGTGATAAGGGAGAAAACAACGGGCAGAATGAACAGGACCAGGGATATGCCATAGAGGTAAAGATCAATGGACCTGAAATCCAGAATCATGCTGGATTTCTTTACAGAAACAGGGTCAGGACTGGACGCTGGAAGGTATTTTTGAATAATGTAGTTCTCAACATTCACAAAAAAGATGAAATATACAAGAACTATCAAAAGCGTCAAAAAAACAGCGCTGAAATAATATACTTTCTTGAGATCAGTTTTTATGGAAATCATGTCCAGCTCCCTGGTTGCCCCAATAAATTGCCGCAAAATAACCGGGGCCGTTGGGACGACCACCATTATAGCCTTTCGCACTCCCCCTGTTCAAGTTCACCGGAAGATATTTTTTGTAACATGCCAGGCGGTATATTGTTTT
The DNA here is from genome assembly GCA_003818675.1 of Spirochaetaceae bacterium. Next base: position 6,207 of record RPPD01000094.1, on the reverse strand, counting down.
TTTATTCAAAAGGATTATACTTTCAGATATAATTCCTTTGACAGGAGCAATTATGAAGAGAAACATTATTTTTTGGTCTGTTGCCGCGTTTTTCCTTATCATAGGATGCGTGAGCATTTCAGCACAACAGCGCTTTGAAGTCCGGGTGTCCTCCAATGTAAGTAAAGTCACCGTATTCATCAACAACCGCGGAATGGGATTCACTCCCATGTCCACTTCCCTTGTTGCCGGCACCTACACTTTCCGTGGAACCTTGCCGGGATACCAGGATTTCGAAAAAACGGTCACTGTAACCAGTCACACTACTGTTTACTTTGACATGAAAAAAATTAACGAGGAACCGCCGCGGCCAACCCCGACGCCGCCGCCCTCCTCATTTGAACTGAAGGTCTCAGCCAATGTCCGCGGGGCCCAAGTCTATGTTGACAACCAAAGAGTCGGCACTGCCCCGGTTTCCACAAGGGTTTCAAGGGGAGGCCACCAGGTAAAGGTGACAGCGGATGGTTACGATGACTACAGCCAGAGCATAAATGTCCTCGGCAACATGTCACTCAATGCGGAATTGCAGAGGCGCATCATGTACTACAGGCTCTATATTTCGGCCAATGTCTCCCAGGCAAAAGTATCCATCAACGGCCGCGAATACGGTCTTGTCCCGACGGAAATAAAGCTTGAAGCCGGACGCTACGATGTAAAGGTAGAAAAACCTGGCTACCAGGAATACCGCACATCAGTAGACTTAAACCGTGACACGCGCATAAACGCGGAACTCCGATCAATGCAGTCCACGATCACAATCGTGGTTCCCAGCAGTATCCTAAACCGCAGCACAAGCAGACCGGAAGCCCAAATCAAGGTGTCAGTTGACAACAGGCCGCAAAACAGCTTCACTTTTACAGTTGAGCGCGGCAGGCACAGGATCCGCATAGAAAGCGGTGGTCTTGCAATAGAAAAGGATATTGATGTCGCTGAAGGCAGGAATTATACAATCCAGCTTGGTTTTGACATGTCAGTCAGGGAACAATAGATTTAGCTGAAATAGCATACCAGGCCCGAGGCTTCTCATGAAACCTCGGGCTTTTTTTTGCATAAGTATCAAACAAAAAAGTCACTTTTGGGGAAATCCCCATGGAGTTTCAAAACAATCCATAAGTATTCCTTAAATAACCTGGAAGTTGTCCGATTTCACTGATTTTCGGGAAACCTGCCTCCTCACCCTTGCCATCTTCACTGACAAGGAGCACTTCACCGCCCAGGTCCCTGAATGCTTCCAGGTACTGCGGCAGGTCATCAATGAAAAGCACTTCTCCAGACTTTTTTCCAATGACTTTGCAGACGCGCATGTAGCATTCAGGCACAGGTTTGCCCTGAAATCCTGAAAATCTGATGTCGAATATTTTCTCAAAGCAGTCACTGACTCCAAGCCTGGACAGGACCCGCCTGGCGTGCTCCAGGGGCGAATTGGTCAGTATTGATTTGGGCAGATTCACTGATTCCAGCAATAATTTCAAACCCGGATTTTCTGGTACGTACTTGTCAATATCAGTCGGATGCACGTCAAGAATGAATTGCTCTGGATCATCCAGTCCGCCTGCCTGCATAAGCCCGCCCAAAGTTGTACCGTAAATAGAGGAATATTCTTTTCTCCATATCGAGGCCTTTTGCTCTGGAATCCCGAAGTACTCTGCCACGAACCTGGTCATCCTTCGTGAAATTTCCTCAAAAAGTCCGGACGAAGCGTGATATAATGTGTTGTCAAGGTCAAAGAGCAGATATTCCAGATGCATAAAATCACATCTCCTCATCCAGGAAATGTATATCTGCGCTGGAAGAACCAGTCCTGCCTTTTTCATCTACCACTGAAAACTTCACAGGGGTTGCATCCGGAAAGTAGAACATGGTTTCACCGTTGCTGACCCTGCCCAGATAACTGCCATTGGCATACCAGTACAGGAATGATGAATCCGCAAATCCCAAAGCCTGGAGCGGTATCTTCTGATTTTCCCGCGGCCTCCCAGGATCAATTACAAACTGAGCACGGCTGGTAGGCGAAGTAACTACTATATTTCCGGAAATTATCCCCAAAGAAACATTCTTCGCTTCTGCACTTATGGAATGGGTTTCCTTTCCTGCCCTCTGGTTAAAGCGCTCTAAAGCCGCGTCCCATATTTCAATTATTTTTTCCATATAATCCCCATGTTCTTCAAGAGATTCCAGCGGTACAATAAGCCCGGTCTCTCTTTCCACAACCACCTTCCTGTGGACAGAACAGTACTCGCCGGATGAAACTCCAGGGATAAAATATTCATCCTCGGTGAGGGGACATAAAGTGCTGGGAACCATTCCGCTTGCAGAGCAGACTTTTCGCAAGCCCACTGATGCGGGTCTTGAAAACCATGCGTCGCTGTTCTTCGCAAGATCATCCATTATCAGGAAAAGAATCTCGGTGGCCCTGTTTCTCTCCAGGTCATTCTCCGAGTATCTGTTGTCCAGTTTTCCAACCCAGACTCCAATAGTATATTTGGGCGTGAAACCCACAGCCCAGCGGTCCACAAACCCATATGAAGTCCCTGTCTTGAATGCTATGCGAGGAAGCGAACGCGTGAATTCCCAGGAATTCGGGAGATCCGGCCTGCGAACACGCGACAGAATTTCACCAGTGATGTAAACAGCTTCAGGCGAAAAAAGGCGCACACCTCTTGCCCCGCGCTTTTCCTGTTCGCCTCCATTACCGGTAAAAAACTCAAGCGGGAAAACAGTCCCTTGATGGGCAAACATGGAATACATCTCCACGAGTGTTTCAAGGTTCATCGGCACAGAGCCCAAAACCACGGAAAGATCCTGCGGATCCATCCTGGAAGCTATTCTGCTGTATCCTGCATCCCTGAAAATACCATGAAGTCCATGTGGGCCAAGTTCCGCCTGAAGCGCCACCGCGGGAATATTCAGGGAGAGCACCAGTGCCTCATCCGCGGGTATTATCCCGAGATAATTCTTGTAAAAATTCCTGGGCTTGTATCCGTTAAAATCCATTGGAATGTCAAACAGCCTGCTCCGTTCAGTAATGAGACCCTGCTCAATGGCCTTTGTGTACAGAAAAGGTTTAAGAGTGCTCCCTGGCTGGCGAAGCGTGGCTGCGGCATTGAATTTATACCCGGCGTTCTCACGCGTTGGATCCGGAGAACCTATATAGGCGAGTATTTCCTGAGTCTGGTTGTCTACGACAATGCAGGCCCCGCTGTGTGTGGCAGTGTCTGAAAGCCTGGCAGATACCAGATCGGCACACCTGTCCTGCAAGCCTTGATCTATGGCAAGCGTCCTGGAATACCTAAAGGGAAGGTCTGACAGCCTGCCAACCAGCGGTATGATATTCGCGGCTGGCCTGTGTTTGCCGGCTGGAAGCGGTGTATCCATGATCGCAGAGGTCTCGTCTTTGCGTAAACCTGTTGTTTCCGACAATCTGGCAATGACTTTGTTCCGCGCAGCCAGGGTATCCTCTTGCCGCAAGAAGGGCCGTACAGTTCCAGGCGATCTGTTAATGGCAATCAAAAGCGATGCCTCGGCGAGACTTAAATCTGCAGGCTCCTTTCCAAAATAAAAAAATGCCGCGGCATAGACTCCCTGTATATTCTCTCCCATGGGAATGGTATCCAGGTACAGGGAGAGAATCTCGTTCTTGGTAAATGCAGTCTCCATCTGGAGACTGCGCAGCATTTCAAGAATTTTGTTCCAGACTGTCCGCTCCTTGGGCTCTGCGAGCCTGGCCAACTGCATTGTGACAGTGGAGGCCCCAAGCACAGTCTTCCCGTCCGCGGTATTTACCACCATGGCGCGGAACGCGGATACCGGATTTATTCCTGGATGCAAATAAAAATACCTGTCTTCATATTCAATTATCCCGCGCGACAGATACGGGGAAACCGGAGAACCCATGGATTTTACGCGATACTGACTGTCTCTATTGAGCGATATCCATGCGATATTTCCGTCCCGATACCTGTATGTCCTGGAAAAATCATGGACAAGCTTTTCTGGAAGCGGGAAAACAAACAGCGAGATAATAACAACGCTCTTGAATATTGCAAAACCAAAAAGAGCATACAGGAGAAGCTTGCGGAAAAACTCCCCCCGCCGCGTCCCCGCCCGAACAAGGAGGGGACGCGCAATTTTTAATACAACTGTAAAATCAAACAACCGCGTCCGCGTCATGGCTTTTCTGTAATTACCAGATCCTCCATTTTGGCAGTGCGGCCAAAAACCGCTGGATCATACATCGCCTCTGCAAAGAACTGCGGCATGGAGTATTTGCCAGGGCTTACCGCGCGCACCAGATACGAGTAGCGCATTTCCCTTGAGACATCCTTGACAAAGACAATTATCCTGTCATCGCGGATTTCCTCGTGATCAATGGCGATGGTGTTTGCAGGCACAGATGCAAGATCGCTCCGCGAACCAAGCCGCGTGTTTTCTATTTCAAAACCCGCAGGAAGCAGATCCACAAACACCAGGTTGTGCAATTCCTCAGACCTGTTGTGTTTGACTGTGAGCCTAACAACCACCTGATCTCCCTGTCGCACGCCCTTGATGTCAAGCGGACGGCCGTTTACGTCAATAAACGCCTTGGTTATTTCAAGCCCCTCGTTTTTGGCACCTGGATCCGGAGTCTTGGGAATGCCTGAATCTTCAAAGCCAAAGTAGCATGCCACCCCGCCCGTGTTTTGTATCACCAGTTTTTTACCGTCAAGTTCCTTTAAGGACAGTGCACGCTGTCCATCAAGGGTCATCACCTGTTTTCCATCAAGAATAATTGAGACTGATATCGCCTCGTTCTTTTCCTGCGCCGCAGCGCTCAAGGCCAAAAGCGCCCATGCCGTATCCTGGGTGTTTCCAAATCTGCCTGTTTTTTCCAGATATGAGTACAATTCATTTGAGAGATAATTCATCTTGCCCGACGATCTTTCTATTGATGAAAGCGCATAGAGATAGAGCGAAGTGTTGCGGACGTAGCTTGCGAAGCTTCCTGTATGGGTGCGGATCAATGTCTTGATAACATAATTTTCAGGAAGAAATTCCTTTGCCCTTGAGGGATCACCAGCCTTTACATAGGCAAGCGCCATCATGCAGCGCTCTTCTTCTGTCAGGCTGCCTCCTTTAAGTCTGTCATATACGCTTCGCATTGCGTCAAAGTCCGGTTTCCCCGCAAGCGCCTTCAAATACAGGCGGTATGGACTTTGCCACCCGGTGTTTACTCCGCGGCGGTCAAGCCTGCTCTCGGGCACCGCAACAAGACCTAGTCGTTCAAGTATCTTGTTGTACAATTCGTCCTTGACAGGATATCCGAGTCTCTTTGCCTCAAGAATGAAATGCGATGCATAGTCAGATACCCAGGTGTAGCCGTACTGGCCCCCGTCCCAGAACGCAAACTCCGCGTCCGGAAGAAGCCTTGATTCCAGCTTTTTCAGCACAACATCAATATAGCGGTCAATCAGATAGGCGTTTGAATTGAATTGCCCTGTTTGCGCAGCTATCTCCTTCAAATAGAGCATTGGAAATGCTGCCGAGACAGACTGCTCCGTGCATCCATACGGATAACCAATCAGATAATTAAGTGGACCAAGCATTCGCACAAGCGAATCGCCGGATACCATAAGCCGCCGCGACCTTGCAATGTCAAGATAACCGCCCGGCAACTCTATCTCCGCTTTCTGTCCTGGTTGAATGACTCCCTGTTTTGACATTGTCTGCACTGTGGACAGGGGTCTTACCGCGAGTTCCGTGACCGAGACACTGTATTCATTGTTTCCCTCAACACGAAGCCTGATAACGGCCTTTCCAGCCTCCTGGTTTGCCCTGACTGTAAACTGCACCTTCTCCTGTGCATTGCGGCCCATCTGAACGCTCTTTCGCGCGTCTCCCTGGATTGCCAGAGGGCCCTCTGTCGCAAGCGTCAGATTGAAGGTTCCCGCTTTTCCGGTTTTGTTGTACAGCGTGACCGGAAGGTACATTGTGTCACCCAGGCCCATCACGCGCGGAATCCCGGGAGCGATAACAATAGGATCAGAAACAGTCACGTTTTTTTCCGCGCTTCCAAACCGGTCTGAGCGCGCGCTTAACACCATGATCCTGAGTTTGCCGTTGAACTGGTCTATGGCAAAGTTATGCCTGACCCGTCCATCAGCGTCAAGTTCCAGAACTCCGGAATAATAG
>RPPD01000093.1 GCA_003818675.1 Spirochaetaceae bacterium | reverse complement strand
CCTGGCATCGGTCAATGCCGCCATAGCGAACGTGAACCTGTACGGCGCAACGGCAGTCGCCGCGTCAACATCCACGACAGTGACTGTCTTCATCAGCTTTGGAACAGCCTCGGACACAATACTGCTCGCATCGAGCATTACTTATGTGTTCAATGTCACCGACTGGGCGACTCTCAGCCAGAATGTGAACAGCAATTTCCTGGCCTCAAGCAAAACCCTGGCGCCGGGATTGTCAAGCGTCCTGAACTTCGGTACGAGCAACTTCCGGGTCTTCGCCACCACCGGCACTCTTTCTTTGAGTGACGGAACTTCTACCTGGAGTTTCAGCCGCTATCTGCAGCTCCGGGAAACCGCCTCGACTATCACAATTACGGCATCGGATAACAGCGTCATCACCCTGGTGTATGTAAACACCACTACCATGGCGCCCTTCACACTCTCCGGGATCACCACTGCCACGGAGACCAATACGTATACCGCGTCGGGCTGTGACGCGATTTCATACCGGGTGACCGGAACCGGCACCATGACATTGGGAAGAAATACAGGCAGTACATTGCTTTGCATCATTATCACTGTCAACAATTGAGTGATATGAATAGATTTCAAGGAGGAAAATAATGGGCATTTCAACAAAACTGTCAGCCATGGGACTTCTGTGTTGCGTGATGTTTGCATGCACGACTACGTCCACCGCATCCGCAACCGGCGCATCAACAGCCAGTACTGCCACCAGCAGTTTCCCGATCGTCGATGGGCCAAAGGTTGTGATCAGCGATCTCAAGGTTCTGGACACGAACGCGGCTGCCGCAGGCGCCTGGAGCTTCCAGGAAAACCTGCAGGTCAAAAACAAGGTCTTTGGCGACCGGTCTTATCCGGTCGAGGAAATTCCGAAAGAGTTCACGGGCTCCAACTGGATCAGGTCCGCCTGCGATTCAAAGAATTTCACCGGCGACACGCTCGCCTTGTTCACGGCGCCTGCCGACATTTCGGTGTTTGTGGCGTTTGACGACCGGGTGTCGCCGATGCCGGAATGGACGAAAGGATGGACGGACACGAATCTGGACATTGTTGTCGCGGGTCCGCTTGTGATGAGCATTTACGGCAAAATATTTCCGAAGGGAAGCGTCGTGAACCTGGGGCCCAATGGACAGAGCGCCGGCTGCGTGCAATATTTTGTCCTCGTCAAGTGAGGAGGGTTCTAAATGCGTCTTTTTTATAAATTGGCAGCCGCGGGACTCGTATGCTGCCTGATGTTGGCCTGCGCGACCAGCGGTCCGCAGATAACAGAGGTCATCATCAGCGACCTCAAGGTCCTGGATACCAACGTCAAGGCCGCTGCTGCCTGGAGCATCCAGGAAAACCTGCAGGTAAAGGACAAGATCTTCGGTGACAGGGTGTATCTGATAGAGGATGTACCCAGGGTGTTCGTTGGCCTGGACTGGGTCAGGTCCGCCTGCGATTCAAAGAATTTCGCAGGTGACACGCTCGTCTTGTTCAAGGTGCTTACTGATGCCAGTGTGATGGTCGCGTATGACGACCGTGTCATACAAAAACCGGCATGGTTTTCAGGCTGGACTGACACAAAGGAGGACCTGATCATAACCGGATCGCCGCCCCTTGTCATGAGCGTTTTCAGCAAACAATTTCCTGCGGGAAGTACAGTCAGCCTGGGCCCGAACGGGCAGAGTGGCGGCTGCGTGCAATACGTTGTTATAGTCAAGGGACCAGGAGTCCGCGTTCCGAGAACCACCAGCACTTCAACGCCGGCAAAGGTGGAATTCCCGCCCCTCACGTGGAAGGGCGCCACTACAATGCCGGATGAATGGTTTAAAACCGCGGAGGCCGCGCGCGTGGGAGACAATGTCCTGCTTTACCAGAGAAACACCGGTGGATTTCCCAAGAACCTGGACATGGCAACGGTGCTCTCTCCAGCGGAAGTCGAGATGTTGAAAAGGGATAAAATACTCGTTGACTCCACCATCGACAACATGGCGACGATTTATGAAATCACCTACCTCGCCAAGCTGGGAACGATCTCGGGCGTGGAGCGTTTCAAGGCCGGAGCGCTTGCCGGCATCGATTTTCTGCTGGTTGCGCAATACCCCAAGGGCGGATGGCCGCAGGTATATCCACTCGCCAAGGGTGATTATAGCGTTTGCATAACTTATAATGACAATGCCATGATCAATGTTATGAATCTGTTCACCCAGGTGATGAAGAACAGCCCGGAGTTCGCCTTTGTTGACAGCGATCGCCGCGCGCGTATAAAAACCTCGCTTGACAAGGGATTGCAGTGCATTCTCGCTACACAGGTCCGCAATAATGGAATACCCACGGTATGGTGCGCCCAGCATGATCCCGTGACTTTGCAGCCTGCAACGGCGCGCACGTATGAGTTGCCGTCGTTAAGCGGTTCGGAGAGCGTCGGGATTGTTCAGTACCTCATGCAGATCGAGAATCCGGCACCCGAGGTCATCGCTTCGATCCAGGGTGCGGTAGCCTGGTTTGACAAGGTCAGGATCACAGGGATCCGTCTTGTTGAAAAACGAGATCCGGCGCTTCCCCAGGGAAGGGATATGGTCGTGGAAAAGGACCCTGCAGCGCCACCTATATGGGGCCGTTTTCATGACTTGAATACGTACAAGGCGTTCTTCGTCGGACGTGACGGGGTGAAAAAACCAACGCTCGCTGAAATCGAACACGAACGCCGCATCGGGTATTCCTATTATACCTATGCTCCCGGGTATCTTATAGAGAAGCTGTATCCTGCATGGCAGGCCAGGCATGCTCCGGGAAAGAATGTGCTCGCAAAATGACTTTGCATAGAAAGAAAAGGAGACGCATGCATATGGTCTTCATGTGCAAATTATGTTATACTTGCGCAGTATCCTGAAGCTGGATACCGCGACTACTTACCATTATTGGAGGGTTCCATGAAAAGAATCTGTATTATCCTGGTCTGTATTCTCGCCCTGCCCTTTTTCTCGTTTGCCGAGGGACAGGCGGATGAACCGGCCACAAAGCCGACGATCTCGACAATCAAGGCAACGCTGGACATCGTCCTCAAGGAAGAGGACAGGCGTGATCTCTGGGTTGCTGAATTTAAAAAGCTGACAGGCATACAGCTCGTCGTCAACCAGCCGCTTCACGCGCAATATCAGGAAAAGCTCCGCATCATGATCGCGTCCGGCGAAATCCCGGATATTTACGAGACCATGCCAACACAGGCGGCGCTCTATGCGAAAGACGGAGCTGCAATAGCGCTTGATGATTTTGCCGCAGCGAATCCCAACATCGCGGCCATCCCCGGGGAACTTATTGACTCCTACCGCATGAAGGACGGGAAATTGTATTTTTTCCCCCTCCAGCTGGGCGGCGGCTGCCTTGGATACATCCGCAAGGACTGGCTTGACAACCTCGGCCTGAAGATGCCAACAACCTATGAAGAGATGGTCGAGGTGCTTGAGGCATTCACCAAAAAAGATCCGGACCAGGACGGCAAGGCGGATACGGTAGGCTACTCTGTCACCCTGACAGGCGACGCCATTTTCCAGGACATGTACAACCGCCTGGTAATGCTTGACGCAAAAGGCAATTTCACAAAAAAGGCAGGCGTGTGGGTGGACGGCTTTTCACAGCCGGAAATGGCCCAGGCCTTGGGCCGGTGGCAGGACCTCTACAAGAGGGGAATTGTTGACCCGGAAATCTTCACCAACACAACGAGCATCATGAGGGAAAAATTCTTCCAGGGTCGCTTGGGCCTTTTTGAATACTGGGCCGGGAAATGGGGATTCAACATCCAGCGCGACACAAGGACCGGCGACACTGAAAAAGCAGTTGTTGTCCCGCTTCCCGCCATCAAGGGCGCACGGTACCTGAACAGGCTCGCGCCGGTTTTCTGCATCTCAACAAAAACAAAGGATCCCAAGGCCGTATTTGACAATTTCATCGGCCTGATGTGGGACAAGGGCCGCGGACAAATGCTCTTCACCTATGGGGTTGAAGGCATGCATTGGAAAAAGGGCGGCGCTCCCGGAACCATTGAAATGCTGCCGGGCCCGTCAAATCCCAAAGTACCGTGGGGCAAGGCGTATCTTGAGCCCACTTTTACGCTGAATGACTGGAAACTGCCCTTTGCGCTTGACAAGGAAACAATGAACTCACTCGCCGTGTGGCGCGCGAACCTTGAGAGCGTGCCCCTTGAATCCGGCGGCCCCGTGTATGACAGGGGAATAGGCCAGCTCCACCTGCTGCGGCTGGAAATCTTTTCCAAAATCACCAAGGGAGATCTCACCATTGAAGCCGGCATGAAACTCTATGCCGATCGCGCCAAAACCCTGGGTGTTGAAACGATGATAAAGGAATTGAACAGCTAAACATCCTGCATTTGTGTTTTTTTAGTATTCCCCATCCAGGACCTTATGGCCCTGGATGGGGCTTTTTTTATTGAAAAATGGCATTTTGACAGGATCAACAAGACAAGAAAAGGAAAACCACAGATTCCCGCGCGATTATCCGCGCGTACGCAGATGAATAGAAGAAAATAGTTACGCTATCCGGATGCGGTCTATTTGATTGATGATATCACCTGTAATCATTATTTTTATCCATCAGGGCTGAAGTAACCACTCGTACACCGGTTGCACTATGACATCATCCGGTATCGCAGGTCGCGGAGCCACCCTTGTCAATGTGAGTAGTCGCTTAACGGCCTTTTTATGAATCCGCCCAGCTTCTTCCAAGGCGCGAACTTCGCGCGCAAGTGTGTCGGGATCACCTGGGTCAGCGCATACCTGAATCAACTCCATTCCTTTTCCAGGAATTCGCGCCAGAAAGTCAACCTCATGGCCGTTCGGGGTGCGCACATAGGTGAGTTCCGTTTTCCGGCGCTCAAGCTCAATCATGACCACGGTCTCAAGCGCGTGACCGGTGTTTTTCCTTTTCTGGCGGTCAAATACCGGGATCAGGCCCGGATCAATCGGGTAGACCTTCCGGGGATTGACCATTCGCTGCCGTTCCGACGAAGACTCCATCCATACCGTCCGTACGAGAAAACTGTCCTCAATAAATGCGAGCAGTTGATGAACAGTATCCTTCGATATGGCAAATCCCTGCGACTTTAATGATGAAAAGAATTTTTCAACGCTGAAAAGCGAGGCGGCGTTACCGAGGATGTGGCGCACGAGCCATCGCAATCCTGCCACGTTTGTCACCCGATGCCGTTCCACCACGTCGCGCAGGATCGCAACGTCGACATAATCCGTCAATAACTGTTGGCGGGTTGCGGCATCAGCACCCTGGATTTCCGGAAATCCGCCGGTGACAAGATATTCAAGGAATTGATGCTCCAGCATCGACCGTTCCCGCGAGGAGAGAGGCTTGTTATCCCCATTCTCGCGATGCCCGGAATGATAGAGCGCCTCCCTGAAACTGAAGGGATATATTGCGACCTCCCATGCCCTGCCGCGCAACGAGGTCGCGATTTCCCTGGACAACAGCGCGGCCGAAGAACCAGTAATGAAAATTTCCACCTTTTCCGTATCCAACAGCCTTCTGACAAACCGTTCCCAACCCGCAACAAGCTGTATCTCGTCAAAGCACCACACCACAGTTTCTTTCCCGCGAAAAGAGGGATACCGTCGGTAATATTCCTCAACGAGTCGGGCAAGCCCAGCCGCTTCCATGCCCGCAAGTCTTTCATCCTCAAAATTTATGTACGGCAAACGGGAAACATACGTTCCTTTCTCCAACCGTTCATGCCGCACCTGATGTATATACGTCGTCTTGCCCGCCCTGCGCATTCCAATCACGGCAGTTGCTTTTTTCGGTATCGCTTCACGTCCAGATACCAGGCGTTTCGTACCCTTTTCCGGCAGAGAATCAAGAGAGTCGGTAAGTTTCTCAAAAAGTATCGAATCATAGGGGTTATTGCCATTTTTCGTCATACTATAATATATCCTTTAAGGAAGGAGAATTTCAAGTACTTTTATCCTTTTTCAAAGGATAAATCATAACAGTTCCCTCCCGATCCATCTACGAGCATCTGCGGTTAATTCTCCTTATTTGACCATTACCTGCGGTTCATGCTATTAATAAGGCGAATCAGGAAAGAAACAGCACCGCGCCATGAACTACTATGTCATACAGGTAAAAACCGGCAAGGAGGGGGATTTCCTCTCCAATGCACGTGAACTCCTCCCAAGGGCTGATTGTGATCTTTTCTGGCTCAGGCGTTCACTTGCCATCAAAAAACAGGGCAAATTGAAGGAGGTTTTAGCCCCTGTCTTCCCCGGATATCTGATTTTGGAGACAGAAACCGTCACCCCGCTTCTTTTCCGCAATTTAAAAGCCCTCACAGGCTTTTCCCGCTTTCTCAAAAGCAACCTTGAAATCACCCCTATTTTCGGAAAGGACCTGGAACTGGTCATGCACTTTATCCGTCACGGCGAAGTCATGGAAAAGTCACAGGTTGTTTTTTCCAAGGACCAGAAGATAAAAATTCTTGCAGGACCGCTAAAAGGACTTGAGGGAATGATAGTTAAGGTCGATAAACGAAAGAAGAGGATCAAAGTGCGTCTTGCGCTCTATGACAACGCATTCCTCATCGATTTCGGGTTTGAGACAGCAGTGCCTACAGCTGCGGCAACAGGTGCGGAACAGGACTGATGGGAAAGACAAAAGAAAGAAAACGGATATACATCATTGGCGCGGGTATCGCGGGCACAAACATAGCCCGGGAAATCATGTCCAAACCAGTGCTTGGCGAGGTTGTGGCCTTTCTGGACGATGATCCGGCCAAGATAGGCACAAAGGTTCTGGGAGTGCCTGTTTTAGGCCCCCTCGCCCGGGTGATAGACTTTTACAAACAGATCCCCGCAGACGAGGCGATCATCGCCATTCCGTCTGCAACAGGCGAACAGCTTACAAAAATCTACAATGACATAGCCAAAGCTCCGTTTTTCAATATAAAGATTTTACCCCAACTCTCCCAGATCCTGGACAACTCGGGCCATTTCATCCAGACCAGGACCCTGAATCCGGAAGACCTTCTTGGCCGCACCCCTGTCAAGGTGAGCCTCAAGAAGAGCCTGGCATACCTCCGCGGCAAGCGTGTTCTTATTACAGGCGCTGGCGGCTCAATAGGAAGCGAACTCGCCCGCCAGCTTCTCTCAGGTGGAGCCGCGAGGCTTTACCTCCTTGGCCACGGCGAGAACAGCCTCTATGACATTGACCGCGAACTCAGGCTCTTACAGCAGGGCGGCGTGGGAGAACAGGCCACAATAATCCCGGTTTTGGGCGAACTGCAGGACAGGGACTTTATTTTTTATATTTTAAACAGATTGAACGCTGACGTGATTTTCCATGCCGCAGCACACAAGCATGTACCCATGCTGGAGGAAAATCCGGTTGAGGCCATAAAGAATAATGTCTTTGGCACCAAAAACCTCGTTGACGCGGCCAGCACCTACAATACAGGCAGATTCCTCTTTATCTCAACCGACAAGGCGGTGGAACCCGCAAGCGTATATGGTGCATCAAAACTTTTGGCAGAGGAGATTGTGCTTACAGCAGACCGCGGCCGTCATGATTTCCTGGTCGTACGCTTTGGAAATG
>RPPD01000092.1 GCA_003818675.1 Spirochaetaceae bacterium | reverse complement strand
TCGGCCCTGTTGCGGCCAATGTCGCCGCGGTAGAGCACTTCCACAATGTGGTCCCCCACCCCGTTTTCCACGCGGCCGCGCAAAACCATGAACGGACTTTGCTTGGCGTCAAACCCCGCAAAGATTGAGTTCCCCAGGCCATCCTGCGAATTCGCTATTTCAGCAAGTGCCTCAAGGTGCTGGTCTACTTCGCGGGCCATGTCGCCCATCTGCTCCTTGTCATATATGCCATTGGCGCCCTGCACAGCAAGCTCGCGAAGGCGGTGTATGCGCTCAAGCGCGCCTGTAATCTTTTCTTCCGTGACTGTCAGGTTCTCAGAGAGTGTGTCTATATTCTTGGAATACTGTTCCATGCGCACTACAGTTGAGCCCAGACGCGTGGATTTTGCCGCGGCCAGAGGATCATCGCGCAGATCCTGGATGCGAAGCCCTGACTGCATCCTGTTCTGCGCCCTGTTCATTTCCCATTCACGCATCATCGTGTGATACTGCGAATCAAGCGTTGCCATATTGGTAGAGACTCTGTTCATAAATTACACCCCCAACCTGTTGATGATTACTTCGAGCATCTTGTCAAACTCCGTGACAATGCGTGCCGAGGCATTGTAGCCGTGCTGGTACTTGATCATCTCGGTAAGTTCCTCGTTGATGTTCACGCCTGAAATTGCCTGACGCATGTCATGCTGATTTTTCAGAATTGACTGTTCCATCTTGTTAAACTTTTCCGCAGCCTCGCTTCGCAAGCCTATTGAAGCGACAAGTTCCTCGAAATATTCGTCAACGGTAAGCGCATCGCCGACAGTGACCTGACGGGTTCTAAGCTGCGCGATTGACAGCGCAATGCTCCCGTCTCCTATGCCGTTTGATTCACCGTTGGTGCCGCCCGCAGATGCCACAGCGCTTGAATCCTTGGAAATCGCGGGATTCACCTGTATCCATCCGGACGGATGCGCGAGTGGCGCAGTTGCAAAGCTTGAATCCTGTGCAAGAGAAACAACAGCATCAGCACGCTGCCAGTCATATGCGCCGGCAGCCCCTGTCTGGGCCAATACCCCGGAATATCCAACCAGAAACTGTCCGGAATCCTGGGCATGGCGGAAAACAAAATCAGGAGTATTGGTGTTTTCTGACGGTACAGCCTTGAGCACCAGGCGGCCGGATTCGTCAAGCTGCGCGGAGACATCCGCGCCTGAAAAGTTGATCCTGTGTATTACGTCATCCACCGTGTCAGTGGCAAAATAATTGACAGCGACATCTCCCTCAGGTCCTGAAAATGTCATTGTTCCCTCAACGCCAATGTGGTCTTTTCCCTTCAGTGCATTGGCGCCAGTGAGTCTGAAGACATATGAACTGTCAAAGACTCCGTCGCCAGTGCGGTCATAATTGCCGTTGACATTGGTGACAAAGGGGACTTCCTGGAAAAAATCCAGGTCTGTCTGGCCATTCGCGCCAAAGCCCTTGCGGTGCACCGAGTTTACGAGGTCTGTGAAGTTCATGGCAAAAACATCGAGCTTCTGGATCTCGCCACGGGCGTCTATGTCCCTGACATCCAGGTAGGCTTTGAGTTTGCCGGCGGCAAAGGCGGCCTCCTCGCCCGAGTACTTCCAGATAACGCGGGAGTAGCCCTCGTTGTCCACGTTCTTTTCCGTGTCCAGTTCACGCCATATCGTGCCCTGCACAATGTGCCTGCCGTTTGTGTAGACAATAAACTCGTCAGGGTCAGTCCTGACCACATGAATATCTATGAGTTCACCCAGTTTTTCCACAGCAAGATCCCGCTTGTCCAACAGGTCATTCGGATTGTCGCCAAGGGCGATTGCCTGCTGTATTTCCTCGTTCAAGGAGGCTATGGATTTCGTGTATGTGTTTATCTGCCCCACAGTGCCAATAACGTCTGTGTCCAGCATATCCCTGATTTCGCGCAATCTCCTGTATGTGTGGTTTAAACCTTCAGCAAGATTTTCGCCGCGCTTTGCCACACCCTCGCGTACAGACACTTCAGTTGGCCTGTCAGCCAGGTCCTGCCAGGATGACCAGAACTGGTTTGTAAGATCGCGCACTGTAAACTGGTTGGGCGAGTTTAACATGTCCATGTCATTCTTGATGTCCACAGGTTCATTGTATACCTGTGACAGCCGGAGCAGATACTTGTCCACACCAGACCAGTAGCCGCCACGGCCTGTCTCACCTATGATTGCATCCTCAAGGAGAATGTCCCGTACGCGTTCAACGCGCTCAACCTCAATTCCCTGTCCTATATGGCCCTTGGTCATTTCACGATTCAGGCCCGGCAGGTAGATGGGGTCGCTTGCAGTCATGATGACCCGCTGGCGGGAATACCCCTCGGTGGAGGAATTAGCGAGGTTGTGTCCCACGGTCACAAACCCCTGGGCGTGCGCCAGAAGGCCCCTCTTCCCCATTTCAATTCCTGTAAAGGTGGACAGCATGGATAACTCCTTTTATCTACAGATGCTTGTTGAGTACAAACGATGCGTCAGCGCTCTCGGTCACACGGCCTGAGCGCGAATAGAGCTTGCCCTTGCGGTGAGGAAAGATTTCTCCCAGCACACTCTTCAGGGTATCCGAGACGCTCTTGAAATAATAACCCATGCGGACAGTCGAACCCTTGACCGCATAGACTGCGACTTTCAGAACGCGGTATGCATCCGCGAGGGGCGTTCTCTCCGCTTCAGCGACCATGGGAAGCAAGCCGAAAAATGTCACATCAGCGGGCACTCCGAGCGAGACCTTCAGCTCCTCGAAAGACCTTATACGTTGTTCCTCGGCCTTGCCCAAAAGGTCGCTTTTTTTCCTGAACCTGAGGATTATCCGTTCCAGCTCGTTCCAGCGCTTTTCGCTGACAACCGCCTGCATCTCGTCCTCCAGCGACGCAAAACTTGACAAAAGCGCCGCCTCTTCCTTCATGTCCCCGCTAAATGACGCGATATCCTGCATGGAGATCCTCCTCCTCTCTATCATCGGAACACAGGCTCAGGGACATTACGCATAAATTCTTTTGGAAAAAAGGGGTATTACAGTCTTGAAGAAAATGGTATAAGTAAGTGTTTTTTATCAGTTTATTGTGATATAATTTCAAAGTAGACAGGTGGATGGAAGGTGACCATGCACCTGAAAGGGAGGAAAAATGGGGACTTTAAGCAATCCTCACCCTGCTGGCGGTAAGGAAAACAGAAAAAAACAAAGAATTCAAAACCAGTATCTGCCACAGCCCCTTAAGTCTTTTACTGTGGCCTTTGAGGACGGAACCCAATTATCCGGCGAAACCATTGACGCGAGTGAAAGCGGAATAGCTTTCCAGATAAACGTTCCAGTCTACAATATCACGGACTTCAACGTGACACTCACGCCAGCGGACAAAAGCTTCTCCCTGCAGGAAGAGATTGTCTATATCAAACCCGTTTCATCGCAGGCATCAAGGGCGAGTATCCACTTTTCCAACCCAACCAAACTGGACCCCTACCTCGCACAGCTGCGGAAGGCAACGCGGTCAGGATAGTAGAATTAACTGATCAGTGCCAATCATTTACCTGATGAGCCTGCCAAGAAGATGGTCATTCCCCTTCCATTTGGGCCTGACCTTCACACGAAAATCAAGCTCGACCCGGTACGGAAAAAGAGGAGCAAGCTCAGCCAGGGCTTCCTGTACAATAGCCTTTATCACCTGGCCGCGGTGGCCAATAAGAATGCCTTTCTGGGATTCGCGCTCCACGCACAGAAAGCCGCGGACCCAGAGTGTGTTTTGATCCTCATGCATTTCCATGTCCTCAATCTCAACATACAGTGCATGGGGAAGCTCCTGCCGCGTGTGCAGAAACGCCTTTTCCCTCACTATCTCTGAAATCCTGAACTCAGGGTCCTGGTCAGTATAAAATTCAGCAGGGTACATGAGTTCTCCGTCAGGCGCCTTTTCAAACAGCAGATCGGAAAGAGATTCAATGTTTTTGCCATCCAGGGCGCAGATCGGAACGATAGGGGCTGAAAGCTCCCTTGATTTTAACAAAGCCAGAACCGCCTCCCTGTGGTTGGGCGAAATATCCGTCTTGTTGAAGGCTACCACAGCGGGTTTCCCGGATTTCTTCACCAGCCCGGCAAGAAGACCCTCTTCCTCACCGGGAGGACGTGACAGGTCAATCATATAAAGCACAAGATCTGCCTCGCCAATCGCTGCTGAAAGCACATCATGCATGTATGTGTTGAACTTTTTTTCAGAGGCATAGTAACCTGGCGTGTCCAGAAAGACGAGCTGGCCCTTCTCTTTCGTTACAATTCCACGGATCTTGTTGCGGGTGGTCTGTGGAACCGGGGACACAATGGAAACCTTGTGCCCGCAGAGTTTGTTCAGGAGTGTTGATTTTCCAGCAGAAGGCCTGCCTGCTATTGCCACAAAAGCGGATTTCATAAGAAGATTGGCTTCATTATGAAGCATGCGAGCGTGAAAGTCAAATCCAAAACACATGCGTGATTTTTCCGCCTGACCCAGGTACTGCCTGGATATTGTTTTCAAATTATAAAAATGCTACATTATTGTGCATGGGATGGATACTAATGAGCCTGCCAATGCTGGGCACAGTGCTGCTTATAATACACGTTGTAAAAACAGGCCGTGACCGCAGCTGGATATACATTGTATTGTTCATCCCTGTGGCAGGAGCCCTCGCCTATTTCTTCATTGAAGTCCTCCCCTCGCTTTTGCAGACAAGACAGGGCAGGCAGGTGAAAAAATCAGTCATGAATGCGGTGACCTCCTCAGGCAGGATACGCAGACTGCAGAACGAACTCGCCATTTCCGACACTTTTGAAAAAAAGCAGGCACTGGCAGATGCGTATCTTGGAATTGAAAGATACGCGGAAGCAATTCCCGTTTACAGGGAGTGTCTTGCGGGCATCTTTTCTGACAACCTGGATGTCAGGTTCAATCTCGCCATTTGTTTGTTTCAGACAGAACAATTTGTTGAAGCGGAGAAAATCCTGGCCAGCCTTGATGAGACTCCTGGACGGCTCAAGATCGCCGCCATCAGACTCATGCACGCCCGCACGCTTGAGGCCATGGGTAAAATGGAGGAGGCCGGAATCCTCTACGCAAAGGTGGCGCCTGATTATCCCGGATTTGAGGGATATGCGCGCCACGCCATTTTTTTAAAGACTTTGGGGAAACAGGAAGAAGCGCTGGCTGTCTGGAAAAACATAAAGGACATGTCCGCCACGCTCCCTGCGCACAACCGCAGGGTTGAAAGGCAATGGATCAGCCGTGCCAGGCAGGAGTTAAGGGCTGTTCTTTAGCCTTTGGTTTATGAAAAAACAACGCTGCGGATTTTCCCGCGCCCCTGATCTGCTCCTGCGCATTTTTTCTTTAAGGCACTTCATGCTCATTCTTCCCTGTCTGCTTGCACTTGCCGCAGCCGCCCTGATTCTATACACGCACATTGATCCAATTCTTGAAAACGCGCGGCGGACTGAATATCTGCAGAAACTTGACAGGACATTCGCACTGAATCCTGAATATCTCTCCGATGGTTTTGATTATCCCGTCGGTCCGCCTGACGCAAAAGGATACTATTGCGCGCAGGAGTTTTCCGTGAACAGGCATCTTGGCGAGGACTGGAACGGCGTGCGCGGAGGCAATACAGACATCAACGATCCGGTCTATGCTGCAGCCAATGGCGTGGTTGTCTTTGCAGACTGGGTTTCCGTTGGGTGGGGAAATGTCATAAGGATTGTCCACAAGGTGCCGGACAAGAAAAGTGAAAACGGCTTGCGCTATGTGGAGACTTTGTATGCACACCTTAATGCAATACTGGTACTTCCAGGAGACCTGGTAAAACGCGGGGAATGGATAGGCACAATCGGAAATGCAAATGCCGTGTATTACGCCCATCTCCACTTTGAAATACGAAATGATATTTTCCTGATGAATGGCGGCGGATACGGAAAACGCGCCGGATTCCTCCGTCCCAGGATGTTTATCAGATCCCAGAGACCAAGGCCGTGACCACAGGCGCCAGGGACAGCGGGACAACGGGGCAATAGCATGTTTAAAAAACTTGCGGCAAAAGCAAATAAAATCAAGCATGAACTCAAAGCCCTCGCCTTTGCCATGGGCGACTACCGCGTTCCGCTGCTTGCGCGCATTATACTTATATTAGCCATTGGCTATGCAGCCAGTCCCATCGACCTTATACCGGATTTCATTCCTCTATTGGGAATGCTTGATGACCTGATAATACTGCCACTACTTATCACACTTGCCATCAAATTAATCCCAAAGGATGTACTGGATGAATACAGGAAGCGCGCGCAAAGCGGTGAGCAATTCAGCAAAACCGCCAAATGGAGTGTGGCAATATTTATTATTGTGTTATGGGCAGGAGTTATTGCCGCGCTTGTCTTTTGGATACTGGATTTGACCGGAGTGATTTAAAAAACTTCCCTACCCAACCTTCACCCAATTGTTTTCCGCCGCAGCTTTTACAAGAGCGTCAATAACCTTCATGTTGGCCACAGCATCCTGTACTGACACAGGCGCAGGCACTCCAGCGCGTACCGCGTCCGCGAATGCCTCGAACTGGATCACATACTGGTTTGCAGGCGGAGTGAGATACGTGCGCATACCAACTCCATAAGTGATTGTCACTTCAGCAGACACATCGGAATAGATATTGCAGGGAATTTTTATTTCCATCCAGCCCTGGGACCCGTTTATCACACAACGCTGGTAAGGAAATGACCTCGTAGCCACGGTGAATGTCGCACGTGCGGAACCGAAATCCAAAATAGCCGAGGAGAGAACATCAGTGCCAAAGGCCTCGTCACGGGAAAGCAGAGCCGTCACCCTCGAAGGTTCGCGGCCCAGGATAAAACGTGGAAACGACACGGCATAACAGCCAATGTCCATGAGTGCCCCGCCTCCGGTCTCGGTCTTGTTCCTGATATTTGCAGGGTCCGTGTTGTTGTAGGAAAAATGTGTGTGCACCGAATGCACCTGCCCGATCTCGCCTGTGTCAACAAGCTCCTTCACATGCACCCACTGCGGATGGAACTTGTACATGAAGGCTTCCATGAGAAGAACTTGTTTTTTTGCGGCATAGTCTGCTGCCAGAACGGCTTCTTCTGCATTCATGGCGATGGGCTTTTCGCAAAGGATATGCTTTCCCGCATCCGCGCATTTTTTTATCCATTCAAGATGCAGGTTGTTGGGCAGCGGAATATAGACAGCCTCGATTTTTTTGTCATCCACCAGCTCCTGGTAACTTCCGTATGCAACTGGAATCCCGAATCTGCCCGCGGCATCCGCCGCCTTTTCCCTGGTACGCGATGCAATTGCCGCAATGCTGACCTTGGCCGAATCGCGCAGCGGAAGCACAACCCGCCTGATAAAATGTCCTGATACGCCCAATATGCCGAATTTTACAGGATTCATGAGAGCCTCCTGCATTCAAGTTAACGAAGATGCATGAACTTATCAAGTAACCAGGTGAAATGTAAACAAATGTAAATTTCCCTATGGATCTCCCCGTCAAACTTGGTACGCCTTTTGCATTATAAACCTCGCCAAACTGTCACTTTTGAACAAACCAACTATCAGTCTCATTAGGAGGATCGACTA
>RPPD01000091.1 GCA_003818675.1 Spirochaetaceae bacterium | reverse complement strand
TTCCTTTCCGCACATAACGCAGAGTTTTTTCAAAAAGCACAAGGCCAGGGTTGATTGCCTGGAGATGTCCGGAGCGCTGGAGATCATGATAGGACTGGGACTCGCCGACGCGATCATGGACATAGTTGAAACCGGGGACACAATGCGTGAGAACAACCTCAAGGTTGTGGAAGAGATCGGGGGATACCAGACCGTGCTCATCGGGAACAGGGAGAGTGCGGGACTCCCGGAGGTGCTTCAGATAAAACGACGGCTTGAGGGAATCCTCATTGCGCGTAAATACAGCATGCTCGAGTACAATATAAAAAAGAGCCTGCTTAAAAAGGCCGAGACCATAACGCCTGGTTTTGAGGCGCCCACTGTCAGTGATCTTGACGAGGCGGGATGGTGTGCGGTCAAGGTCATGGTGGAAAAGAAAAACGTTATTGATGTGATGGACAAGCTTGAGTCTCTGGGTGCCACGGCAATCCTGGAAACAGAGATCAGGAATTGCAGATTGTAATCCTGACAGCTGTCATAACCTGGGTGTATAATGTGATGAGGAGGACCTTCATGAAAAGAATAGTTTACGGGTTATGCCTGGTTATTCTGCTTGTATCCGCCTGCGGCCGCAGCAGGGATGAAGCGGCGTTGGCCGCAAATGAACGTGTTGCTGCGACATCCGGCGCTGTGTTTGGCGCAGAGGTTGACAGTTCTGTTTCAATGAAAGGCGAACAGGCCGGAGATTTGCCCGCACCCAGTGCACCTGAAGCAGCCCAGCTCCCGCCCGAGCGCCTCCAGGTACGGAACGCGAACATGTCGGTCGAGGTAGCGAATCTGGCAAAGATCGAGGACGCCATTCATGAAGAGGTTCGTCTAGTTGGAGGCTATATTGCATCCGCGCGGATTTTTGAATCAACAGGATTGTTTGTCTGCAAGATACCGCAGGAAAAGTTCGACGGGTTTATAGAAAAAATCGAGACCATGGGAGCGGTGAAAAACAAGGAGATTTCTGCAGAGGATGTGACAAACCAGTTCTATGATCTTGAAAACAGGATCAAGAACAGGCGCATCCTGCTTGAACGGTACCGGAGCTACCTGGCAAGGGCCGCGACGACCAATGATCTCATCAACATCGAGCACACCATCAACAACCTCATGACCGAGATAGATTCGCTGGAGGGGAGCATGAAAAACCTCTCCAACCAGATTTCCTATTCCACCTTGACTCTGTCGGTGCAGTTGCCGCCGGGCCAGGGTTCTGTTTTTACACTTCCATCATTCATTGGTGGGCTACGTGGAGCAGGAGAGTTTTTCCTGATCTTCCTTTACTACCTTGTGATAGTGTTTCTGTACATCCTCGCCATCGGCATTCCACTGCTGCTGCTTGCGGGCCTGGTATATTTTGTGGGATTTGGGAGGATCGGGCTCATACTGAAGTTTTTCAGGGCACTTGGACCTAAAGGGAAATAGGATATTATTGCCAGGCGAGGCCATGGCGGTACACAGAAGGAGGACGAGGAAATGTCAAGTTACATCAAAAAGTATTCAGACGGTAAATCAGTTTATGAAATTGATGAAGACATACCGGTTGCCATAGTGCTGACGGTGTTGATTAAATTGACAAAAAAATTAAAACCATGACAGCTGTGTAAAAATAGAGACAGGAATGATAATATTGAGTCATTTGAATGTTCGTATGCTGAAAAAGGTTTTTTTGGTTGTCGCACTGATCCAGGCAGCAAGCATTCCTGCCGAGGAGCCGGAAATTCCCGGGCTCTCGGACCAGGAAGCGACATCGTTGACAAGGGCTCTATTCATAAACCTGAAAAACCAGCAGGGTCGTGGCATCCTCTTCGGTCAGCAACATGCTGTTGTGCAGGGTCAGGGTTTCCGGGCAACCCTGTCGGGTATTTCCAGGTCAGACATGCAGAGTTCTGTCAATTCCCTTCCGGCAGTCCACGGATACAACATCAACAAATTGATCAATTTTTCCACAGCGACTACTGCCGGCGAGGATCAGATTAGACAGCTGTTCAAACTGGGAATTGTCATCACAATGCATTGGCCGGCAGACAACCCCGCCACGGGAGGTGATGAGGACGACCTGGGCGGCCAGCCGGTCCAGGAGCTGGTTACAGCGGGAAGTGTCGCTAACAGGCGATGGACAGCCTGGCTGGACAGAATCGGGGACTATCTCAACTCGCTTGCAATTGACGGAGAACATATACCGGTCATTCTGCGGCCGCTCCATGAAATGACTGGCGGCGGAAACTGGTACGGGGCAAAAAAATGCACTCCCCAGGAATTTATCGCCGCCTGGCGTTTCACTATCGACTATTTGCGCGTTAAAAAAAATGTCCATAATATCCTTGTTGCCTTCGCTCCCACAAACATAACGGCAGAAAACTATTTTTTGCGCTATCCCGGTGATGCCTGGGTGGATGTGCTCTCCTTTGACAACTATGACACAGGCTACGAGGACTACACCGCAATCATTGTGCAAAACGCCGCGCTGGTGGTGGAGGCGGCGGCTCAAAGGTCAAAGATTGCCGCGATCGCTGAGGCAGGTTTCAAGGACGGAATCCAGGATTCCCCGTTTGATTCCTGGTACCTTCAACGCCTTCTCGCGCCGCTTACAGCCAATCCTGTTGCCAGGAGGGTGGCATACATACTGACCTGGACAAATTCTTCGCCGGAAAGCTACTGGGTCCCCCTTCCCGGGCAACGCAATTACCAGTCCTTTCTCCGGTTTTGCCAGGACCCCATGATTGTTCTGGCAAGGAATATTCCGCCCCTGTACAGCCTCAAGGCCAATTGATTCTTTCAATATAGAGGCTTGCCCGTCAGCTCAGGTTTCAATGTATCAAGCGGAATGCCCAAGTGCTTGTAAATCGTTGGTGCGACGTCAGCACGGGTACCGGGATGAAGCGTCTGCCGGCAGTTTGAAACGAAAAATACCGTCGGCGCATTGGAATGACTTTTCTCGCCTTCGTTAAAACCGTGATCAGCTGTGACAATGACGAGTGTGTTTTCATAGATGCCCAGTTCCTTCAGCCGGGCAATGATCCGGCCGGTCCAGGCGTCACTTGAGATGAGCGCGTCGTTGTATTCTTTTGAGTTTTCACCGTATTTGTGGCCGCTGTGGTCAACCTCGGCAAAATGTATGAAGTAGAAAAACGATCTGTCCCTGTACTGGTCTATCATCTTGAGTGCCGCTTCGCCTACAACGTCATTGGTGCCAAGACCCTTTTGCCAGACATCCACATTTTTCCATGTATGGAAATACGGTTCAGCCGGCGAGTACAGGTATTTTTTGCCTTCGACATCGATCACCTTGCCTTCTGAAAGCCTGCGTGAAATTATATCATCGGTTTCCCTGCGGCCTTCTGTGCCGCCTGCCTGGACGCGTTCCACGTCACCTATGTCATGCCTGTCCCTGAATGCCTTGTGCGTTGAGAGAAACTCGAGTTCTCTTGGTGTCAGGAGACGCTTGACCTCGGCGGCATTGCCTCCGACATGGTGATCCTTGCCGATCACTGCGCCAGTGATGAAATCTTTTCCGTAATATTGTTTTAGGCGCTCAAAGACTGTGTAGCCCTCGGGGATCGGGGCGAAGTTTGCATTTGAATACACCTTTGTAATGTCAGGCCCGTAACCAGTAAGTATTTCAGACCAGCCAGCCTTGGTGTCTGTTTTCCCGACTACATCTATATTCACCATAGCCCCCTGGCTCATCAGGGTTTTGAGTGTCGGGAGTTCCCCCCGCCCCAGGCATTCCTGTACATGCTCCCTCTGGGCACCATCCCAACCGATAAGGATGACCCGCACAGGTGTTGTCTTTTCCTCCGAAGAGATTTGTGACAGGGGAATGCTGACCATGGAGAATATGACGAGTATGGAGAACAGGGTGTAAGCAAACCTTGATTTCATGTAATTCTCCTTTTGAGCAGCCATATTATAGCTCATTAGTCGTTTTTTGTTATGTTTGGTTCCGCACATTTTTCTGTCCCACTTGCTTTCAACGTCCTTCTAATGGTAGATTCCTTCTACTATGGAAAACTTGAAGCGCACCAGGACCTGCGGCGACCTTACAGGTAAAGACGCGGGAAAAGAAGTCATCCTGAACGGCTGGGTACACCGCCACAGAGATCATGGAGGCATTTACTTTATTGACCTCCGCGACCGCTACGGAATAACCCAGATTGTGATCGAGCCGGATTCCCCGAAGGAGCTATTGAACCTCGTTTCGGAAATCGGTTTCGAGTACTGCATTGCTGTCAGGGGTATTGTGCGTCCGAGACCAGAGGGGATGAAAAATCCCAACATGGCTACAGGCGAAATAGAAGTGAAGGTGACCGAGGCAGGGCTTCTTTCCACCTGCGAGGTGCTCCCCTTCATGATAGAAGATGAGAGCCAGGCCAAGGAAGAGATGCGTCTTAAGTACCGTTTCCTGGACCTCCGCTCAGCTGGCATGCAGAAGAGAATAAAGCTGCGCCATGATGTGTGCTTTGCCGCGCGCGAGTATCTGGTGTCGCAGGGTTTTTATGAAATAGAAACACCCACGCTCATCCGCTCCACGCCTGAGGGCGCGCGGGATTTTCTTGTTCCATCCCGCGTGATTGCAGGAAAGTTTTACGCGCTTCCGCAGTCGCCCCAGCTTTACAAGCAGCTTTTGATGGCTGGTGGAATGGATAAATACTTCCAGATCGCGCGATGCTACAGGGACGAGGATGCTAGGGGAGACCGCCAGCCCGAGTTCACCCAGATAGACCTTGAGATGAGTTTTGTCTCACGCGAGGATATCTTTGCCGTGATCGAAGGCATGATGAAGCACATTTTCAGGAAAGCCGCGAACATGGATCTTGCGATTCCATTCAGGCGGTTGGCTTATGATGATGCCATGAACCTCTACGGGAGCGACAAACCTGATCTTCGCTTTGGCCTTCAGCTCCAGGATTTTTCTCCCATGGCGGATGCGGGAAGCTTCCAGGTCTTCAAGACCGTGCTTGAGAACAAGGGACTGATAAAGGCGCTTGTCGCGACTGGCTGCGGCGGATATTCACGCAAACAGATAACGGATCTTGAGGAAGTGGCAAAGACTTATGGCGCAAAGGGACTCGCCTGGATGAAGGTGACAGATGCAGGAAAGCTCGAGGGCGGAATATCCAAGTTCTTCGAGGCCGCGACATCGGAGATTTTGGGGCACACAGGTGCAAAACCTGGAGACTTGCTGTTGTTTGTCGCGGACAAGCCAAAAACAGCTTGTACTGCCCTGGGCGCGGTCAGGAGCAGGCTCGGCGCGGACCTGGGCCTTGCGAAGCAAGGCGAGTTTAATTTTTGCTGGATAATAGACTTTCCGCTTTTTGAATACAATGAGGAAGGAAAAAAATGGGATGCGGCACATCACATGTTTTCAATGCCGCAGGAGAAATATATAGACACCATGGAGAAAGATCCAGGGAGCGTGAAGGGAGACCTTTACGACCTGGTCTGCAATGGGGTTGAGCTCGCATCGGGTTCCATTCGTATACATGATCCAAAACTGCAGGCACGGATATTTTCAATTGTAGGTTATTCCATGGAAGAGGCGCAGAGAAAGTTTGGCTTTCTCCTTGAGGCCTTCAAGTACGGCCCGCCGCCGCATGGAGGAGTTGCGCCTGGTCTTGACCGCCTGGTAACGCTTCTGGCAGGAGTTTCCACCATACGTGAAGTAATCGCCTTCCCAAAAAATACCATGGGTGCATCACCTATGGATGACTGTCCCTCGGAAGTGGATGAAAAACAGCTGTCAGATCTGCATCTGAAAATTTTTGAAAAATAGTTAAAATAATTGGCAGGCCATGCCATTTGACAACCAGTGGCCGGGTTGTTATACTGTCATTGTATTGTATAGAAACGTATATTTCCCCGCCCAAGTCAATTTTCACAATATTCAAGAGCAAATTTCCTGATTCTGTTCAAGGGGACAGCAAAACAGGAAATATAGATCGGTCTGGGACAGGATTGCCATGGCGACGAATTTGAGATGGATTTTGCCTTCAATAACCGGAGTTCTCTTCCTGCTGCTCGCAGGATTCATCGCGGTTTTAAATGGAATTTTCGCTGTACCAGAAAACGCATCAGTTGTCCGCCTCAGGCTGAATGCCGGAGAGGCTGCTTCAGTCTGTGTTGTGGGAGATTTTAATCAATGGGATAAAAGAGCAAATCCCCTTGTGAACAACAATGGCATTTGGGAGACTGAACTGATGTTGACAAAGGGGTCATACCTTTACAATTTCGTCATTGACGGGGAGAAATGGATAACTGATCCAGAGCAGGTGGCCACAGTTGATGACAACTTTGGCGGTAAGAGTTCACTGCTTGAGGTTTATTGAAAGAGGCAGGAAAATTATCCACCCGGAAGGAGTTTTTATGAAATTCAGGATTGCCGCATGCATATTGTTTTTCACTGTAACGCTCTTTTCGGTTTTTCCTGAAGAATCCAACAGGACTGTTTGGTTTGCAGAACAGGTCTGCAGCAGGGCTTCCCTGGAATGGAAAACCGTGTTTTACGCAGATCTGGCGACTCTTCTTTCTGATGTACGGGTCAGCGATTATGCCATGAAGGTGGCAATGGCAATGCCTACGGAGTCGGGAACGGGAATGCATTTGGCCATGACAAAAACTCAGGACTGGGTTCTTTGATTTCAGCGCTCGGGCACGCAAAGAAGGATGATCCAGTTGTTATTTTAAACAGGGGTCAGTTGAAAAAGACCCTTGATGGGAAGATCAAGATAGACAAGGAAAAATAGTCAACCTTAACTGGAACGAATCGGATAGATGAGGGCGCGATTGCTGAAAACCATGTGCTTGATAATATCCATCTCTATATCATGTCTGGCGCTTTATGCGCAGAATGTATCAGTGGAACTTTCGCAGTGGTACAGTGAAAACCCTAAGGCGGAAAGCTACAGGGAAGTCAGGTCGCAGCTGGAAGATATTTTTGCAAAAGCAAAAGTGAACCAGATTCCGCCTGAGCTTGTTCTGGAAGTGCTTCATGAGGGTGCAGCCAAGAATGTTTCTCCTGCAAGGCTTGCGGCAGGGGCAGACAAGAAGCTTGCTGAACTGGTTGTGTTTCAGGAAATGCTCGCCAGTTTTCCTTCATCTTTCAAGGCATTTGGACCCGGGGAAGAAAAAAACGCATTATTTCTGAAAACTTTGTACCTTCTTGCAAAGCGTGGCATGCCAATGGCAATATTGCGCAGTCTGTATGCATTCGCATGTGAAAACCGGACAGATGCAGAAATTCTTCTTTCTGTTTTTCGCGGTCTGGGACATATACATGTACTTGAACTGATACCTGGGAAAAAGCTTGATGAACTGGGACGAGTGCTTTTGGCGAGCAAGCTTCCAGTCTCTACCTATCTCTCCCTGGGATCTGTTTTTGTCAAGGGGAACCTCGGGGACATCCCGATTTCTGAAATAACATCAATCATCATTGAAGCGGTTAGAGACGGCAAAGGCCTCATACGTATTGACCAGGAATTGAACAGGCGGGGCAGACGGTGAAGAAAGCGATTTATTTTGTAATTCTGATACTGATTTTATCCAACGTCACTGCTGCAAACGCTATAGCCGGGATAAGCATAGGTGCGGGCGGGGCTGTCCCTGTCCAGCAGTCTGTTTACTCCTGTTCAATCACAAAAAACGCGATATCGTCATT
>RPPD01000090.1 GCA_003818675.1 Spirochaetaceae bacterium | reverse complement strand
GGCAAAAACCCTTGGATGATGCAACTGCTGTTTTGAAATCCGCATCCGTCTTCCATAAGTAGGCGATTGTGAACGCATACCGCTGAAGCGTCTGCTCTACCCGCTCACAAAATATACACTGTTTTTCCCTTTTTTCAAAGTACCCCAGGAGCGATTCTGCAAATATTTTTGCGTTTTTATCCCCGAGAAACGGCTTTTTACACAGAAGTTTGCGGTAACCAGCTATTATATCCAGCAGATGGGTGTGTGCCATAAGCCCCACTCCCAGTTTGTGGCCTGCGTCAAAAAGTATCTCAAAATGCCGGAAGCAGAAGCCTTTTGCATTGACCTGAACCCTTGTGTCAGGGTCCATAATGGAGTCCCCGGTAAAATAAATCCTGGAGTTTTCCTCCGCAGCTTTTTGAAGTGTACATAGCGGGCATTCGCCGTGCTTTTTGTATGCTTCCCAGACTGGAATTGTCTCAAGTTCATATTTCATAATTTACAGGAAACAATGATAAGGGAATGTCAATGACGGGTCAAGGGTAAAATCCTGAAAGCCTGTCGCAAAGGCCTGCGAGCAGCCTGGATGAGCTCCGGGAGTTTGCGGCAAGTACTGCGGGATCGTTCATCTGCTCCGGCCTCTGCACAAATTTGCCCGGTGCAAGGTCCTCCGAAGAAAACAATCCCTGCCTTTGCAGGTAGTCACGGGTAATCTCCAGGTGGAACTGAAGACCGACAATGGCGTCTTCGCATGCGAATGCCTGGTTGATGCAGCCTTCATTTTCAGCCGCATGAATACATTTATGTGGGATGGAGAATGTGTCCCCGTGCCAGAGTAATGCTGTAAACGTGCCGGGAAAATCACGGAAGAACCTGTGAATCCTGCCCTGTTGAGTGAGACAGACCGGAAACCATCCCAGCTCGCGTTCTGGATTGCGGATCACTCTGCCTCCGAGCGTTTCCGCCTAAAGCTGTGCGCCGAGGCAAATACCCAGGATTTTTTTCCCGGCATCAAGGCAGGATCGAAGGAATTGTTTTTCCGTTGTGAGAAAAGTGTATCTATCCTCTTCGTAAATATTCATGGGTCCGCCCATGATGCACAGGAATTCGAATTGTCCCGTATCAGGGAGATGTTCATCAAGATAGAGTCTTGTGCGTGTGACCGGGATTCCCCGTTGCCTGGCCCAGTCGCCAATGGATCCCTCGTTCCCAGTCGGGTGAAATTTAGCAGATTGACGGCCTTGTGTCAAAACCGTGTCGTTTCAGTTTCATTTGAAACTGCATCAAGCATCGCTTTTGTCAGGGTGCGCAGACGAAGTATATGTATTGTCACAAGCGTGGCGACAAGCAAAAGCGAAATCCACACATACCACCTGTCGAAAAATACAAAAATAGAAACGCCGATTGTGAGCCAGAGCAGCACGACAGCGAAAATCTTGGCCCTGAGAGAAACAGCCTTGAACTGGCGATAACTTCTGATGTATTTGCCGAAAATCCTGTGCCCGGTGATCCAGGAATATAACCTTTTGGAGCTGTTGAAAAAACAGGCGGCTGACAGGAGCAGAAAAGGAGTTGTGGGCAATAGCGGGAGAAAAATGCCTATTATTCCGGCTGCAAGCGATGTGAACCCGGCGGTGATAAGTATGATTCTCCTGATCAATCAACTCCCCCAATAATACTGCAGCTGGATAAAATTCGTAAAAACTATTTTACTTCACTCATGGAAATGCCAAGCGCATCAGCCACTCCCTTGCCACAGGCTGGAGCGTCTCCAATGGCGCGGGCAGTGTTCTCAAACAGCGTCCTTCTCGGGCATGACCCGTATCTGCGTGGAACTTTACCCACACGCGTTCATTTCTGGCAGATGCCAAAAAAATTCATCGTATGGCCGGTTATTTTGTGTTTTGTATTTTTCTGTGCCTGCGCAATTACGTTTTCCTGAGCAGGGACTTGAAAATCGCTGATTTGTCCGCATTGTCCGCAGATGAAATGGTAATGAAAATCCATAATGGCATCATAGTGCTCAAGACCATCCCCGAAGTCCCTGGATTGGATGCGGCCCCCTTGTGTCAGAATTATGATGTTACGGTAGACATTTCCGAGGCTTGTCAGCAGCAGTACCTTCTTGAGACTGTCATGAATTAAAGATGCGGTGGGATGATCATGGCTGTTCCTGATAATTTTCATATTAATAGTGATTCTTAATATTAATAATTATTTCCTTTTTTGGCAAGCACATGTTTATGAAACAGGGAAATGTTCTATTTAGCTGAAGGGCCGATATATAGCCTGGATGTACCCGTCCGAATGGGGTTGCCAGGAGGCCTGATTTTTTCATAAAATACAATATATTACTGCAACAAAAACAGAGGTCTTGCAGTTATATATCTGTGTCAATATAAATTTAAAAGGACAATAATCTGTTAGGAGAGAAAACATGAAAAGCAAAATTGCTACATTCCTGATTGTGCCTTCATTAACAGCGCTGATTCTGAGCTTGTGCGGCTGTTTTTCAGGACCATATATGATGGAGGAACCAAAGAATCCGATGACCTCTCTTGTGTTTGGATATATGGATATGTCCGAAGCACCAGTGGGTCTGGGGTGGATAATCATGCATCAGCTTCAGCCGGAGTCCAAGGAGCCGTACTATTTCTTTCCGATCAGCGACGGCATGTTCTATTGTGATCTGGTGGAGCCCGGGATTCACAAGTTTGAGGAGTTTGGCGGATACGGGTACAGAACAGAATACACATTCAATTTCCCCCAGGGAAAGAATGAATTGGACCCTGTGATTGAACGGCCAGGCATTTATTTTGTCGGGTCCTATAAATACAAGAAAGTGGAAACTGGTTTTTTTGAGCAGGGCAAATTTTCAATTGCCAAAACAGATTGGCCAACTGAAAAAGAACTCCTAGAGAGGCTCCTGGAGTTCGCTGGAGACACAATATGGAAAAAGCGGATCATGGACAGGATGGCGGAGATAGACAAATGAAAGTATTATCATTTTTCACTGCTCTGATACTTGGTATTTTTCTTCTCTGTGGCTGCATTTCATCAAGGGATTTTACAGGCAATATGAACAATATTGATAAAGACAAGATCATACTCGTGGGTTCAATTGAGCTTGTACCTCCGCTTAAACCAGGTGAACAGAACATCAAAGCAGCTCTGAACTGGAAGGAATATGAAAACACAATTATATTTTCCCTTGGAGAACAGATTGTCACGGAAAAAAACAGTCTTTCCAATTTGAGCCAATACCTGAAGGTGAAAATTGGAGAAACATTCTATGTGGAGCAAAAATATTCTAACAAACTGTATATCTCCGCCCCATGCATATGGATAGAAACAACGGGAAGCGGAGGGGCCAAGTTTCTTTATCTGCCCGGACCGTTTTTGATTGAGCCGCCTTCTGGATGCAAGGTTATTTACATTGGCAAAATACGGTATCATCGGGATATTTATAATGGCATAACGAAGATTGAACTGATCGATGAATTTGATGCTGCAAAACAGGATGCAGAAAAAAAATACAATACCAGCATAGACATGTGCCGTGCAAGGCTGAAAGTGTCAGGATAAGACTGCTGAAAACTTTTAGATAATGAAGGGAATCATGATGAAAAGAAAGATGTTAAAACTGATTCTGATGCTTTTTGTAACTGGAGCGGTTGTTTCATTTGGCCAGATAAGAAGTTTCGTACCTGTCGTACGACCTGTCTATACTGAAAAGACCTTAAGTTTTTTCAGATCAATGAGCGGCTCCATGAAGTGGTTGGGATATGATGAGCTTTACATGCTCTTCAAGTCGTATGAAAGCGGCGGCCATGGCTCCGGTTTTGTCTATGTTGCCGCGGACAGGACCAATTATGTGATTACAAACTATCATGTAATAGCTGGAGCACAGACTTCCACGCTTGAATTTGAGAAAGAAGACGGCTCCAAAACAGTGTATGAAAAGTGTCCGATTTTTGCGTGGAATGAAACGCTGGATTTGGCAATTATAGCTTTCCCTGAAGGGAAAAGGCCTTTTACTTCGGGACTCAATATTTCCACAAGGACTCTTGAGGATGGAATGGATGTTTGGACTGCTGGATTTCCCGGGCTTATTTCTGATCCAGTATGGCAGCTTGGCAAGGGCAATATCACGAATTCAAGTGCCAGAATTGCTGAATTGATAACTCCTGAAATCACAACACTCATTCAGCATTCCGCTCAAGTTGACGCTGGAAATTCTGGCGGACCGCTTCTTATAGCGGACAGAACCAAAACTGGCGGATATGACATGATTGGCATCAATACCTGGAAAGTCACTGGCAGGCAGGCAGCTAATGTTTCGATTCCCGCTTCTGTTATCAGGGATTTCATTGAAAAAACAAGGACCCAGGGGGGATCGGGAACAGGCGGCACCAGGACCGCTCTGGAAAGCCGAGGTCGCGGGTTTATCATGTTTTTTACATCTGAGGACAGAAAATACGGCCAAATGATTGATTATATTTCTCATGACTGCGTATTGGAGATCGGGGAGAAGGCATTAACTGAAGTATTGACTAAAGCCCCCTCATCAGTACGGGACGAGATAATCGGGAGCTTTTCAGGGTTTTCACCATTCAAGGGCATACGGATGGCAATTTCATATTATCTTCTGGAGAATATAAACAGAATTCCTGAATCCAGAAATTCTACACTTTCAGCTGTGGATTGGGAAGCCAGGGAAAACCTGCCCAAGGTTCCTGTCAAATTTGTGTTTGCAGGGACGGAAATCACAAGCTACTGGGTTTATGAATATGATAAATGGCGGCTTGTCTCGTTTCCATTGACTGATCTTCCCCGGGAAACAAAAAAGAATGAAGCCGGTCAATCAGACATAAGAATCGAGAGGCCGTATAATTTGTCAATCACCGCAGGGTCCATTTTGCCTTCCGATAGTGTTGACGCGCCTACGTGGATTTTTGGCTTTAATGCCAGTATAAATGATTTTTTTGTATATGCTCTGGAATTGGGAATCAGGTCACAAGTAATGACAGACATCTACTATGATGAAGCGACATACTACTTCTTTCATATGAACTTTGTTTTCCGTTTCCAGGTTCCTGTAAAAACGGGCTTTTTGAGCTTCATTCCCTATGCTTCTGTGGGGGCCGGGGGCGAGTTTTCTTTCAGCTCATCTGTATTCAATAAACCTCCAATAGTGGGAATGGCAGGACTCCAGCTGGTTCTTGGCGAATCGCCATCGTATATTTTGGGATGTGAATATCAGATGCACTTGATTAAGATTTTGGATTCAAACAGGGATATTTCACAATTTTATATTTATGTGGCAGTCGGATTTTGATAAATGAAAATTGCAATATTGCTTATTGCAGTCCTTTTTCTTATTGGTTTTATCACTGCATGTGAATCCACGGGGGATTTTTCAGGCGATATCCATAAAATCGGGGAAGACAAGATTATTCTCATCGGTTCGTTTGAGCTTGAACCTCCGCTAAAGCCAGGAGAGCAGAATATTGCTGGTTTTGAAACAGGAAAAGATTATATAAACAAAATAATATTCACCATTGAAAACCGCAATATAAAGGAAGCGGTCCGATTGGCAAATCTGGATCATTGCCTGAAATTTGATTTTGGAAAAACATTTTACTTGGAGCACAAATATTCTGAAGAATTATATATTTCCTTTCCAAGTGTCTGGATGTCCGCAACAACGCGGAACTTGTCATCGGTAACTGAAGTGAGAGGGATATTGTCTCTGCCCGGTCCTTTTTTAATCAAGCCGCCTGCCGGGTGCAGGATTTTATACTTTGGCAGAGTGCGATATCATCGGGATGCTGACAACAACATCACCGAGGTTGAAATAATTGATGAATTTGACGCAGTAAAAAAAGAAGCAGAGCAGAGATACAAAACCAGTATTGACATGTGCCGTGTGAGATTACAAGTGCCTGAATACTAGCATAAAACCTGACCCGTGAGGGGAATAGCAGGAGCCTGTATCAGGGAGCGCAGAGCGGGACTTTGCACATATTTCATTGATGAGCCTCCGTGTGACTTTATTTTACTGCTGTTCCCTGCGGATTTCCGCAATAGTTTTTGGCGCCCAGCGCCCATTCTCCAGCTTCATGCCGTAATCGGATTGCAGTTTTTCCTTCAGGCCTTCATGCAGCTGGAGTCCCAAAGCCCTGAGCGCAGTGCCTGATTCATTTGCAGGGAATGCGGGATCGTCAAGCTTCAAGCCCGAGGTAAGAAGGCCCTCCAGTAAAATCTTTACAGCCAAAAACCGCCTTTGTTTCTCAACACCAAAAACGAGCGGCCTGGGAACAAGCCCGATCATCTCCCAGGTTATCTGTTCGGCCTGGGAATAAAGGCCTGCGTCCTTGTCCTGGTCCGAGAACCTCATGGGCAATTTTTCAATAATGTAATCAAGATTTTTTACAAGATAATCCAGATTGAAAAGCCCGGTTGCGCAGTTGAAGAGGATGTGCTTGCCTTCGGCCTCGGCCTGTGTTATCTCCTCAAATGAAATGGCAGCGCCGATGTCAGCGGCATTGATTTTCCCGCTGTTGTCCCGCATGAGGATGCCGCCTTTTATATCAATTGGCGTTCTGAAGGAAAAATCAAATCCTGCCTGGGCGTCTGTCACGGCCATCAGCCCTATTGCCGCAGTGTCTATTGTCGCTCCCATGTTGTCAATGTTGGTCAGGTACGCGAAGCGGATGCCGTCATGATGAAGTTTTCTGTAGATATCCGCAAGCGCCAGAAAGTTTTGCCCGTGTCCGCCGGGCATGGGCAGGGGCGAGTTTTGTTTT
Source organism: Spirochaetaceae bacterium (assembly GCA_003818675.1). The sequence goes on along the minus strand of RPPD01000090.1, from coordinate 898 downwards.
CCATACGCGGTGGAAAAGATTTCCTTTTTTTTAGCTTTTGACGAATGCGAGTACGCAGTGAGCAAGGGCTGCACGCCTGTATGGATTCTGTCAGCGGAAAAAATGCCTTCCTGGAAAAACTCTGACAGAAGCGGGCTTTGTCTGTACTTTTCAATTGCGGCCTGTACAGACTGGTCCGTGAGAAGGCTTGTCATTTGGAAAAACGGAACCATCGCAATACCCGCATTGCCGGGTTTGGCATTGGCGGCGTGCCTGTGGGCTTTCAATCCCTGTATGCACAGGGAACGGAGTTTGAGTTCCAGGTAATCCGGGCCAGGCGTCATGTCAGGCTGAAGGAAGGCTGGTGTTATGCCCTTGGATCTGTCGCGCGAGATCTTTTCCATGATGTGGAACTCATTTTCATAGAGAGCGAAAAGCCCTTTGTCAAAGGACTGGTTTCTTTTATGGTCAATGTAGCTTGATGCCGAGCCGCCGTTTAACACGCCAAAAGCGGTTCTGTGCAAAAGTGTAAGCCCTATATTTTCCAGAAATTTACGCGACAGGATAATGAGGCCGTTTTTTTCAGGCGCCTGATCAAGGAGTAGCGGATCAATCCCGTATTTTGCAAGGTTGTCTGCCGCAGTTTTCTTTTCAATTGAAAAATCAATTGTATCACGAAAATCAATAATGGATTTACCGTCAATTTCCGGAACAGAGGCCGCTACTAAGGGTTTGACCCGGTTATATTTTCCGCTGTTGTAGTTGTTCAGGACGCGAAGGGCGAGATCTATATCAATGTGTTCGCGCTCCATGGCATCAAGCAGCTGAGGCGCGAGATCTGATTTTTTGGTCATGTTCCTTCCTTGTGCAATAAAGTGTACTATATGCAGGGGCTAAATTACAATGTATTGACACATTT
>RPPD01000089.1 GCA_003818675.1 Spirochaetaceae bacterium | reverse complement strand
GAGGCATCCGAAGGCGAGTGGCCTGTAAAGCGATAGGTTATGGTATCGAGGAGCGCAGGGCCTTTTTTCTCTTCAAGTATTTTTTTCTTGCGTGCAAATGCGTCAATGACAGCCAGGGGGTTGTATCCGTCAATGCGTTCCGCGTGCATCTGCTCCGGGTTGATCCCGGCGCCGAGCCTGGCCAGAACCTGGAAGCCCATTGTCTCACCCGCTGTCTGGCCGCCCATTCCGTATTGATTGTTTATAAAGTGGAAGATGAGTTTAAGACCGCCGCCGTGGTCGTTTGCCCACAGGGTTTTGAACTGGTCCATGGTCGAGAGGCAGATGCCCTCCCACACCGGGCCGCACCCGGCGGATGCGTCGCCGATATTGACCACGACAATTCCCTTTTTCATGTTGATCTTTTTATACAGGGCAGCGCCAACCGCAATGTCGCCGGAACCGCCAACGATTGCATTGTTGGGATAAATGCCAAAGGGTGTGAAAAAGGCATGCATGGAGCCGCCAAGCCCTTTTTGGAATCCAGTCTCCTTGGCAAAAATCTCAGCCAGGGTTCCATAGACAAGAAAATCAATGGCCAGGGATTTGACTTGTGTTTGCGAGGCACCCTGTCCCCGGTTTTTTCCAACGATGTCCAGCTGAATTCCGTCAGCGTAATTTTCCATTATTGAAAAGAGCTTTTGTTCACTTGCCTGGTGTATGAAGGAAAGTCCCTTTGCTAGAATCTCCCCATGGCTCCTGTGGGAGCCAAATATAAAGTCATCAGCGTCAAGGGCATATGCCATGCCCACGGCAGAGGCCTCCTGGCCTATTGACAAATGTGCAGGTCCTGGATGATTGTAGGAAATCCCTGCATACTCATTGGTGGTCTTGATTGAATTGAGCATGGTTTCAAACTCGCGGATAATGGCCATGTCCCGGAATATCCGCATGAAGTCCTGCTTTGTATATCGCTTTTTTTCCTGCTCCAGGGAAAGGGAATACTGGTTGACCGGGATATCCGAGAACTTGAGCGATGCTTTTTTCCTTAACTGTCTGGGATCTATAAAAATTGATTTCGGCATTGCTTAAGCTTCCTTCATGCTCCTAAAACTGGAATACTGCTTCACGGATTATCTCTGACACAGTGGGGTGAGGGAACACCAGCTGGCGGATGTCTTTCACCCGCATCTGGCTTTCCACCATGAGCGCGGCCCCATATATGATTTCAGAGGACGCATTGGAGAGCATGTGCACGCCCAGAAGTGTCCTTTTGTTTTTCTCTACGAGCACCTTGCAGATGCCATCTCCGCCCTCGTTTTCCGCGAGAAACCGGCCGCTGTATCTCATCGAAAGCTTTTGTACCTCGAATGGAATTCCTTTTGATTGTGCTGATTCTTCTGTCTCTCCCACTGAGGCGACTTCGGGATTTGTATAAATCACATTGGGGATGGCGTGATAGCGCATGATGTCTTTTTTCCCGAGCATGCATGAGACAGCGACATCAGCTTCGCGATAAGCTGTGTGCGCGAGCATGGAGATCCCATTGACATCCCCGGCAGCCCAGATGCCCGGGATGTTGGTCCTGAGGTACAAATCTGTTTTGATGCGGCCTGCTTCTGTCTCTACTCCGGTATTTTCCAGTCCAAACCCTTCAGTCACAGGTTTCCGGCCTGTTGCCAGAAGAATTTTATCCGATTTTATTCTTTCCTTCTTGCCGTCTTTTTCGTATTCAATTCCTGCAGAAATATCCGTGACACGCGCGTTCATTACAAAGGTTATTCCCTTTTTCTCATATTCCTTTCGAAGCGTTTCAGAAATATCCCTGTCAGTGTTTCCCGCACAGAATGGCAGGAGCTCCACCATCGTGACCCTGCTTCCCGCTGAATTGAAATATGAGGCGAGTTCCAGGCCAATCACACCAGCACCTATTACAACAAGCGATTCCGGAATCATGTTAATATCAAGTATTTCACGACTTGTAAGCACGAATCCGTTTTTCAGGCCTTCATCAAGGCCTGGGATTTTGTGCAGGACGGGCAGGGATCCGGTGGCGATCAATAGTCTTGCAGCCTGGTATTCCTGGTCCGCGACACGAACGCTAAATCCGTCCGCAGTTTTTCCTGAAATGAAGGCTTCCCCTTCAACTACTGTTACCCTGTTTTTTTTCAGCGTGGCCTTTACGCCTGCAACCAGGGTCTTTACCACCTTGTTTTTTCTTTCGAGAACCACCCTGTGATCAAGCGAAGCTTTCTCGACTGTCACACCATATTTCTGGCTCTGCCGTGCCGTGTCATAAAGCTTTGCTGAATACAAAAGTGCCTTGGATGGAATGCAGCCTTCGTTGAGGCATACTCCGCCGATATTGCGCTTTTCCACGAGCAGTGTGTTCAATCCCGCATGCCCGGCCCGCTCGGCCGCTAAATATCCCGCGGGTCCTCCGCCCATGACTAAAAGGTCGTAATTCATTTTCCGTCTCCGGTCGGATTGAAATTCTCCAGTGTGACAATCAGTTCTTGCAGGAACTTCGCGGCCGGGGCACCGTCAACTGCCCTGTGGTCAAAAGTGAGGGAAAGTCCCATGGCAGGATAACTGCGGATCTTTCCATTTTCTTCGCGCACGCGGGTCACTATGGTGTTGACACCCAGGATACCGGTCTGCGGCGGATTTAAAATGGGCGTGAAAGATTCCACGCCGAATGTGCCGAGGTTGGTGAGCGTGAAGGTCGCTCCTGTGAGGAGATCAGGATTAATTGCCGCGGATTTGGCGGATTCCGCAAGTTCACCCGTTTCTTTTGCAATTGACTCCAGGGACTTTTTATTTGCGTCCCGGAGGGTCGGTACCAGAAGTCCTCGCGGTGTATCGACTGCAATTCCTATGTTGACGTTTTTGTATAAATAGAGCATGTCATTTGCAAGATGGGCATTCAGGGACGGATGCTTTGGCAGGATGCGCGAGACAACTTGAAGGATAATGGCAGTGAGTGTGATGTTGGATGCGCTGGCACCCGATGACGCGCCAGAGTCTTTACGCTTTTTTCTGAAGTCCATGATCCTGGTTGCGTCAAAGGACGAGTGGAGAGTCAGCTGTGCGGTGTTCGCAAGCGATTTGTGCATTGACCTGGCTATGAGCTTTCGCACCTTGCTCAATGGAACTGTCTCATGCTCTCCTGTGGAAACTGTATCTGCGGACTTTGCTTCTATGATAGTGTTAACAGCATCTCTGCTTGCGGATATTTTTATGCCTGAGGATTTCTCAAACCTTGCAATATCATCCAGGGTCACGCGGCCTCCAATGCCAGTGCCTTCAATTTCAGCCCCAATTTTTTCTTTGGCGGCAAAGGTGGTTGCATTATCAAGATAGAGCGCGTCTATATCCTGTTCAATAATGCGGCCGCCAGGACCTGAGGGAATGGCAAGGCGAAAATCCACACCAAGTTTTTGTGCCAGTTCCAGCGCACGCGGGGAAATCTTCAGGACAGAATTATCGCTGTCATTTCTGAAAACCAATTCAGTCTCATCGTCTGTCGGGGTATCTTGAGGTGATGAATCTTTTTGTTCCTGTTGCCTGGGTCTTAAGGATTCTATGTTTTCGCCAGGATTTCCAATTACAGCCACTGTCTGGAGTACGGGCACTTCATCATCTTCATTGCAGAATATGGCAAGCAGTGTTCCAGAAGTCGAGGCCGTTTCATCAAAGCCTGCCTTGTCTGTCTCAAAGGAAAAGAGGAGTTCACCAGCCTTGACTGTATCGCCTTCCTTCTTGTGCCATTTTGTAATGATACAGCTTTCCACTGATTGACCCTGTTTTGGCATGATGACTGGTGATGCCATATACTCTCCAAGAATGTTAATTTGTGTGAATTAATCACATTATATCGATATATTTTAACATCATTTTTAGCAGTTGTCAAAACCTATATTCGTTTTTTCACCTTTTCTTCTTCATATCCGCAGGCCAGATATGCGGCCATTGGGTCTGGATCAAGCCCCATTTCTTCGCGCAGTACAGCCAGAAACGGCCTGACATCGGTTTCAAAGGCGCTGCGCACCTCGTTTTCCGCTGCAAGTACATCGTTTGCCTGCTGTGCCCGGGCCAGCTTTTTTCTGTTTACAAGCAGGGCCTTGGCAAAGTTGGTCTGCACATTCAGCACAGAACGGATCATGGCTGGAACCTTGGGTTCAATGCAGTGGCTCTGGTCGATCATGTAGGCGATTTTTTCTGCGGCACTGGAAGTTTTTGCATCCATCAATGCGCCAATTATTTCGTGGAATATCAAAAAGAGTTCATATGGATTGATGGAGCCGACGATCAGGTCATCATCCGCGAATTTCTTGTTGTTGAAGTGAAAACCGCCCATCTTGCCCTCGTCCAGCAGAAAGGCGACAATCTGTTCTATATTTGTGCCCAAAGCATGGTGACCAAGGTCGATGAGCACACACGCCTTGTCACCAAGTTTCTCTGCAAATGTATAGGCCATGCCCCAGTCTGCGATGTCCGTGTGATAAAAGGCGGGCTCAAAAAATTTGTATTCAATCAGCATGCGGCTGTTTTGCGGCAGAAGCTTGTATGCAGCTGCCAGTGCTTCCTCCATCCAGCGCTTGCGACTCCTCAAGTCCGCCTGGCCAGGGTAATTTGTACCATCAGCAAACCAAAGGCTCAAAAGTCTGGAGCCCGTGGTCTTCATGATGTCTATGCATTCGGCCATGTGGGCAATGGCCTTTGCGCGGACCTCCTTTGAAACATTGCAGACGCTGCCGAACTTGTATTCGTCCTCCTGGAACAGGTTGGGATTTACTGCGCCTATTGATAGTCCCTTTGCTGCTGCGTGCTTTGCGACCTTGTCCCAATCATCTGTTTTGTCCCACGGGATATGTACTGCCACTGATGGACAGATCCCCGTATATTTGTGGACCTGGGCCGCGTCATCAAGCTTTTCAAAAATGGTGCGTGGCATTCCCTTTTGGGTGAAGACCTTGAAGCGCGTTCCTGAATCAGCGTAGCCCCAGGACGGGGTCTCCACTTTCAGGGTTTTTAATTTTTTCTTTACATCCGCAACATCAATTCCAAGATCCTTCTGGCGCTCTTCCCATATTGCATATTCCATGTCCAGTTTCATTTAATGCCTCCTTAAAGTCCGTAACCCATGGTCGTCATCAGGCTCAATTCAGCCTGCGTTGTGTCAAGCCGCGTGTGTTGAACAACAACCGGCCTGCTTGATGTGACCTTGATTGCATATGGTACACCATGTGGAATCAGTTTTCCAGAAGCATCTTTTATTTGTTCCATGCGGATGTGGTTGGTCCGTTTGCCTTCACATTCTGCAACAAGACCTGTCATGGGCGGCTTGTCCTCAAAATATATCTCTATTGAGATTTGGGCAGTATCATTTCCAAGGTTTAGCACGCAGACCGACTCATGGCTCGTCATTCCGCCCGAGCTTTTTTGCGGAAGATATCCGTCAGGTATCACCCATGTTTTTTTTCCCAATGCTGACATATTATTCTCCTTCATTTATTTTTATTTGTGTTCGTCTTTTTATCACCAGCCGCGACCTGTCGCCTGTATTTTTCGCTTTCCCAGTTCTTGATAAAATCCGTTTCATCTGCGGCCATGGTCACGATCTCCAGCCTGGCTTTCTTGATCTGGTCAATAATATAAAAATAGGCGACAAGCGATTCCTCAATGGCCAGGGCCTCTTTTTCATCCGTATTGTAGACCACGTTGTTTGAAACGATGGTGAATTTGTTGCCCGCATATTCATTGAGGTAGACAATCTGGTCAGGGTAGAGCGGCAGGCCCGCGAAATATGCCTCACTCACCCTGTTTCGCAAGATGAAATCCCGCACGAATGGCGTTCCGGAAACGAGTTCGCCGTCCCTGTGCGAGAGTTCTACTTTGGGAAACAATGCGACGCCGAGCCTGCCCATGATCATGCTGTTGAGTTCGTCATGGATGGAGACGCATTGAACCGGATCATTTGATGTGATGACCAGTCCGTGATTGGCCATGAAAATTGCCTCCGGAATTTTCCCGGACAAGGCTTTGGCACCGGTCTTGTTCCTGAAGACCCCGATTTCATGATCTATGAGGCGCGAAAGGAAGAAACCCGGTTTTAAATATGGCACCCAGATCGATGAAATGCCGGCTTTGTTGGAAATGCTTTCCGCGAGCTTTTTGCCCTGCTTTGAACAGCACAGGATGTTCGCATACACGGAATGGCTGTGGATGACCGTGCGGCCCAACACCGAGTGAAAGCCTGCTTCCACAGACGGCCTCAAGGCTTTTGTGCCGGGGAGTACCATGCAGCTGTTCCTGATCTGCTCAGAGCTCTCCTTTTCAAGTTCCGGCTGTGCGCCTGCCAGGTTCGCTTCAAGAAATGCAAGGGCCTTTTTGTAATTGACAACCGCAAATCCCTCGGAAGAGGTGACCTCGGTTAATCTGAAACCCGAGGCCTTGATGGCCATCCATTCGTCATCAAGCTTTATGGATGTGTTGCCGCCGCCACCCTGGCAATAGTCAGGTCTTGCGCCTGCGGCGTGCGAAATTGCCTGAAGCTCTTTCAATTGCTTTTCATACATGCGTGAATGCCCCTTTGGAATTTAAAATTGTCTGAATATCAGTTTTCCTGATGTCTATCCGTGACATCGAAAATACTTCGCAGAAGAGATCCGCTATTCTCACAGTTGCCTTGTTGAAATCCTCATGCTTTTTTGTGAGTGTGTGAAGCGAAATAACTCCAGCGCCAGGAACCCCGCACGGATTGATGTATTGGAAATAATCCAGATTTACATCTATATTTAGCGAAAATCCGTGCATGGTCTTCATCTCGTTAACTGAAATTCCAATTGCCGCGATCTTTTCATTACCCACCCACACCCCTGTGTGCTCACGGTTCCTTCTCTCTGCTGTAATTCCGCGCTCTGCCAGAAAACGAATAACAACTTCCTGGATATTGCCGACTAACTGCCTGATGTCCCCTTCGTGGCGCTTCAGATCAAATACGCAGTAGCCCACGAGCTGACCAGGCCCATGGTATGTGACATCGCCGCCGCGCGTGATTTCAAATACTGATATTTCCTGACTCTCAAGAATATCCTCGGAGACCAGTATGTTTTTGCGTGTGCCGCGGCGGCCTATTGTGATAACATGTGGATGTTCAAGCAGGATCAGCGTATCAGGCAGGCCCTGGCCCAGAAGCCCACGGAGATGCTCCTGAAGTTTGAGTGCTTCATCGTATGGCATTCTGCCAGGTGTCATTACTGCGAGAGGAAGCATTCTCATACGTTCTCCGCGTTCGCTAACAATAGCGCTTCAGCTTCTTGGCACCAGAGTCCGTTGTTGGCACTTACAATTTTATCAAGTTTTCCAAATAAAGGATTGGCAGCCGCTTCTTTACTGAAATCCGTGATGGCGCAGAGCTTTAATCTGATATTGGTGTATATGAGCTTTTTCCCGCCCTTGATCCCGGGCAGCCTGAGTGTCGTATCCGCGACCGCGTCAAGTCCGCCGATATGCGTGATCATGCTTGCCGGGTTGATCCTGTTATCTTCCATGAGCTTTATTGATTCCTTCAGGTCATCCGTATTTCCGCCGCTCGTGGCAGCAATGTGAACCGCGTTGTAATGCATGTTGTAAAAATTGACCTCGGCGGAAAACCCGGGGTCTGTGGGCCCTGCGAAGAAATTCAGACAGCAGTCCCTGCCCGCAATAGAGTCTCCAAGTTCCACCACT
>RPPD01000088.1 GCA_003818675.1 Spirochaetaceae bacterium | reverse complement strand
TGAATACGGGTACCACCACATGGCCCTGGGCAGCGGGTGAAGCAGGTCGTCAACAATGACCCGGGTCTGGGTCATTTCAAAAAAGCCAGCCTCGCCATGGGTACGGCCTGTTCCTGAAAGTTTTGACCCGCCCCAGTGAGTTTCAGGAAGGCCGTGGTTCATGAGGTGGTCATTTATCATTACAGAACCCGCGCATAGCCGAGTGGCGATTTTTTTGGCAACACCCGTATCTTTTGACCAGACACTCGCCGCAAGGCCATAGCTTGTGCTGTTTGCCTTTTGGATTGCCTCGTCTGTCGTATTGAATGTGTCAATTACCATGAGCGGGCCAAACGTCTCCTCCTTCATGATTTTCATGTTATCCGTAACACGGTCAAGGATCACGGCGGGGTGAATGCATTTGTCTGGATCGTCCGGGCCGATTTGTGCCACAATGTGTGCGCCCTTGTCCAAAGCGTCTGACAGATGCTGCGAAACCGTCTCGTATTGCCTGCGTGTTGCGAGTCTGCCGATATCCAGGTCAAACCCGGTTTCCGCACCAAGCCTTAATCTGGCGAGTTTGTCTGAAATGATACTTGAAAAATTGACCACAACATTTCTATGGACAAGAATGCGCTGTACGCTGCCGCATGACTGGCCGCAGCCAGTAAGACCTGCCCAGAGTGCGCCATTGGCGGCCCTGTCGAGATTGGCGTTTTCAAGCACCACCATCGCATTGTTTCCGCCAAGTTCCAGGCAGAGCGGGGTGAGACTTCTGGATGCAAGATGCATGAGTTTTTTCCCGACAATTGTGGAGCCCGTGAAGAAAAGTTTGTCCACGCCACTGGAGAGAAATGCAGGTCCGGCTTCTTCGCCTGGCAGTTCCACAAACTGAAGCACGTGTTTTGGAACTCCGGCATCAAGGCTCACTCTCTTCATCCAATAAACGAGGGGGGTGACCATTGATGCCATTTTCAAAATGACTGCATTACCTGCCATCAGTGCGCTCGCTATTTCCTGGAACGGAATGCTCCACGGATAATTCCAGGGACTTATTATGCCAATCACTCCCCATGGTTCGCGGAGCAGGTATGAGCGCTTGAATGAAAAGAGAATGTTCCCTGCGCGAATTCTCCGTCTTTTCAGGAATTTGCGCGCTCGCCTGGCATACCATGAGGCTGACATGGCCGATGGCACAACCTCGGTTATGAGTGCGTCCACAATGTTTTTTCCTGTGCATGAAGTTATACATGCAGCGATTTGGTCTGCGTAACCAGTGATGATGCGGGCCATGCGGGACACAACCCGTTTTCTCCATTTGAAACCGAGTGCGTTCCACGAAGGCTGTACAGCGCGTGCCTGTTTGGTCAGGAGGGAAAGCGCCGGGTGTATGGGTAATGATTCTCCAAAGTCTGTCATTTATGATCCTAACGAAGCACCAGATGCATAATACGGTCTTCTGCTGGTTTTGAGATATCGGTGAATTGCACGCTTACGGTACTGTCTTTTTCGATGAGCCGGATTACGCGGCCATTCAGTTTCAAAGGCTTTTTTTTATCCGGGGAAAAGGAGAGGGAGACTTGCTGCTCTGGTTTGAGATCCAGTTGTGGAACATGAATTCTGGCGCCCCCGGCTGAAAGGTCCATGATAAACCCGTCTTCAGGCTCTGTTCCGTTTTGTGTAATGACTGTAACTGGAAGTTTGAGGCGTTTTCTAAAGAAGCCGCGCTTCTGGAGATGCTCCACCTTCTCTGTGTGCTTGACAAGCATGGCCTCTCCCTGCGCGCTGACGATCCGTGTATTGATGACAAAACAGCCCTGACGGGTGCGCAGTTCCATCATGATAGGCGAATCCGCGGGATATATCTGTGCGGTCTTGACTGCAACACCGTGCTGATCAATTGAGGCAACCATTCCCCGCGCAATCTTTATACCGGTTGCATGGAGAAGGAGGGGCATTCCCGCTGCAAGTTCCGCGGTGGAATGGATCAACCGGCCCGAGCTCTTTGCAGCAAGTCCAAGTTTGAGCCTGAGCCTGGCAAGCGTTTCATCGTACTCGGGCTTTTTGGCAAGCATCCTGCGGGAGGCTGCGGTAAAGGCCGCAGGCAGAATTCCTATTTCATCCAAATAGCGTTTTTTGCGCCTGAAGAATCTGGTGAGCTTTCGTACAACCTCCTGTTCGATAAGATCAAGCCCTTGATTTGTGATCAGAGTTTCCAGACGTTTGCGCGCCGCCTGAATGGCCTTCCGGTATCTGCGGATTGAAAAAAAGATCGAGAGCAGGATCAGGGCAACAATGACTCCAAGGAAAACAAGAATGGCGACATACTCCCACGGGTCTTTCTCGAATCCGCTGCTCAAATACCCGAGAAATTCATTGACCGGATCACCCGGAAACCGGGCTTGAAGAAAAACAAATCTCATGGCTGGCCGCCTTTCCCGATTATGCTTGAGACAAGATTGTCACACGATTCTGCGATTATACGCCCGCTCTTTTTTGTGTATCCGCCCGACAGCAGCATGAGTACGGGTATTTTTCTCTTCATGGACTCCTGGAATACAATCTCGTCACGTTTCACGATACCACGTGCGGTTACTTCCAGTTTACCGAGTGGATCCTCCTCAAAGATGTCAGTGCCTGCGTTGTAGATGACGAGGCCTGGAGAAAACGTATCAAGCGCCTCAGGAAGCACTTTTTCAAGCAGCGCCAGGTATCCCCGGTCTCCAGTTCCGGAAGCTATGGGGTGCGGGAAATCTATGTATTTTTTTGCCGCTTCGTCATGGGGATAGATATCAGCGTTGAATATGTCCAGAATGGCGATGCGCTTGTCATCCCCAAAAATTATCTCATACCCGTTACCCTGGTGCGCATCCAGGTCCACAATGAGAACCTTCATCTCCGGGGTTTTTTCCCACTGAACGCGGACAGCTATCGGGATGTCGGCGAAATAGCAGAACCCGTCGCCGGAATCAGCCTTGGCGTGATGATAGCCGCCAGACAGGTTTATTGCCCAGCCATGCGCAAGAGCGAGGGAGACTCCCATGACTGTTCCGCCAGTTGCCAGACGCATTGGTGTGTATACGCCCTTTTCTATAAGTTGCGCCGGCACAAGGGAAACTTCTGTAAGCCCGGCGATAATCGAGGCTGTCCGGGGATCCCTGAGTGATTCCAGGTATCCGGGCGTATGCACGAGGAGGAGTTCCCGGTCCGTGACTTCGGAGGGGGTGTGGAACCTGTTTTCAGCGATTCCGGTGTTCTGGCGGAGGAAATCGTACACCGTGCGGTATTTCGCCGTGTCAAAGGCGTGAAGCTGTTCGAGTCCAAGAAGGGAAATGGAATATCCGGGAGAATAGATGATGGGAAGTTTTTCAGAATCGGTCCCCCGCATGCCGCCCGCATTATTGCCATGGGCTGTCCTGTCTGTGCAGTTGAAGAGAAAAAGTATGATGACAGACATAAACAGGCCGGTTTTCAACACTTTATTCATAGGCAAGAAAAATATAAAACATAAATGAAAAAAGGACAAGGAACCCCTGCCGAATATGGCAGGGATTCCAGGAATATCTGCTATTTGTCACATGGTTTTTTCAGCGATGATTGTCAGCAGTACGTCCATCAACGGCATATTTTCATTACCGGATTTTGAATAAAATGAATCTACCAGGCCAATCCAGAAAGACTGTTCCTCATCAACAATTACCAGTAAAGCGTTATTATAATGGCTCAAGATGGCTTCATCAGTCTCGTCCCGGTTTTCTTTCAGTGCAAATATCTCCTGGGAATAGCGAATGCCAATCAAAATGCCGTCCATAAGTCCCATCTTGTATTGACGCGGGGAAGAGAACCATGCCTGGGCATCGGTTTGTTGTGAAAACAAAAAGCCTGCTGAAAGCAAAAATATTAGAGATGCAAAAACAGTTTTTTTCATGGGAACCGCCTTTCAGTCAAATTATAAAGGAATCTGGATAAAATACAATCTTGGAAAATGGATGAAACTGCAGATGGACGCCTGCCCCACAATGTCTGAAGCAGTTCCTGAGGCAGGAAATGAGTGTGAGGATTATCGGGAGTTAAAGGTGGTTTCCCTGATCATTGAAACAAGATTGTTGACTGCATCATGGATTTTGTCCCGTACATCGCGTATTTGCGTTAATATCTCCTGTCGGGAACCTTCAAACGATGATGGATCGGTAAAATCCCAGTGCAGTCTTCTGCCGTTCCCGGGGAAAAAAGGGCATCGCTCGGCTTGTGCCTGGTCACAGACCGTGACGACATAATCATAAGCTTTTCCGGTCTCAAGAATCTCCATGACTGTCTTTGTTTTGTTATGGGAGATGTCAACCCCGGTTTCCTTCATGCTCTCGACTACAAGCGGATTCAACGTGCCCGCTTCAAGTCCTGCGCTTTCAGCACAGATGAACTGGTCATGATAATTGTTTAAAAAAGCCTCGGCCATCTGGCTGCGGCCTGAATTATGGATGCAGACAAATAGAATATTTACCATATCACCTTGTCCTTATCCCCTGGCCGCAGATTGATCCAAAGCGTCATGCGCGTGGTGCTTGATCGTAAATCCGTCTGTTATGAAGACCGTCTCTTCGGCAATGTTCGTGGATACGTCGGCGATTTTTTCAAGATTGTTGGCAATCCGGAGAATGTGCAAAGCTTTTTCTATTGTTTTTGGTTCGTCAAATACGATAATTATTAATTCTCTCATTATTTTATCCCGGAGGCCATCCACTTTTTCGTCACGTCTGCATACATCCTTGGCCAGTTGTGCATGTTCATCAATGAAGGCGCGGATGCTGTCTCTGACCATTTCTATGGCTTCTTCGGCCATAATATTCAAGTCATCATATGAGTACATTATTGGGCTTTGCAGGATCTCAATGCCGCTTTCGGCTATGTTTACCACGCAATCTCCGAGTCGTTCAAGATCAGAGGTCATCTTGGACATCATGAGCGTCATTCGAAGGTCTTTTGCTTCAGGATGATAGAGGGCCAGAATATTCGTGCAGAGTTCATCAATTTGAATTTCCATCCGATTGACAGTCTTCTCGTCAATTGAAATGATTTCATCCAGAACTGCCTTGTTGTTTTCAAGCAAGCCCTTTATGCTTTTCGCGAGCATTTTTTCCACAAGAGTTGCCTGTGAGACGAGTATCTCGCGAAGCTGCGCAATTTTATTTTTCAGCATTCTATTGCTCCTTTCATTTCAGCCCAGCCTGCCGGTCACATATTTCTCTGTCTCCTCGTGGCAGGGATTCGTGAAAATAATGGTGGTAGGTCCTGTTTCAATCAGTTTGCCCAGAAACATAAACGATGTAAAATCCGATATGCGCCCGGCCTGGGAGAGGTTGTGGGTTACTATTATTATGGTTACGGTTTTTTTAAGTTCCACCAGCAACTCTTCGATACGAGCCATGGCGATGGGATCCAGCGCGGAAGTCGGCTCGTCCAAAAGCAGAACATCGGGTTTCAGAGCAAGGGTCCGGGCGATGCAAAGCCTTTGCTGCTGTCCGCCTGACAGGAAAGTGCCCCGTTTGTATAGATCGGTTTTTACTTCCTGCCAAAGCCCGGCCATGACAAGAGAGGTTTCAACGATTTCGTCGGCCTTTGCTTTTTTGATCCTGATGCCATTAAGCTTGTAGCCGGCCAGCACGTTGTCGTAGATGTTCATTGTAGGGAAGGGATTCGGGCGCTGGAACACCATGCCCACTTTCCTCCTCACCAGGATGGGATCGATTTCAAGAATGTTCTCGTCATGCAGAAAAATGCTTCCATTGATTTTCACTGTTTGATTCAGCTCGTGAATGCGGTTCAGGCACCTCAGGAGCGTGGTTTTCCCGCACCCTGAAGGCCCCATGATCGAGGAGATCTTGTTTTTCTCAAACGAGATATTGACGTTCTCTACGGCAAGAGTTGCGCCGTAATAAACAGACAAATTTTCGGTTCTTAAAATTGTATTTTCCATTTTCTCACCACCATGCGGACAAGTATGTTCAAAAGCAGGATGAACGCGACAAGCACAAGCGCCGCGCCCCACGCCATGGTATGCAGATCCTCATACGGGCTCATGGCGTAATTGAAAATCAGGAGGGGCAGGCTGTCCGCGGGCTTGAGGATATCAGCATTGAAATAATAGTTGCCGAATACCGTGAACAACAGCGGGGCAGTTTCACCGGATATCCTGGCGATTCCGAGCAGGATTCCGGAAATTATTCCGCTTGAGGAGGCCGGAAGCACCACGCGCAAAACAGTTCTGTAATAGGGGACGCCAAGTGCGATGGCTGATTCCTTCAGCGAGTACGGAATCAATCTCACTGTCTCTTCCGTTGATTTTATAATTATGGGGAGCATCATCATGGCGAGTGTCAGGCTGCCCGCCAAAATGCTGAAGGTGATTTTGGCCCCGGTGAGCTGCGCCATCGGGAGGACAAACCATGCATAGCCGATCAAGCCCAGGACTATGGAGGGAACGCCCTGTATCAGGTCAACAGACCACCGCACAATGGATGCAAGCCGCGATGCGCGCTTTTCTGCAAGATACATTCCCGTGAAAACGGCTATTGGCGTGGCGACCAAAGTGGCAATCAGGATCAACAAGCCAGTTCCGACGAGTGCGTTCAGTATTCCGCCCCCGGTTTCTCCCGTCGGTTTCGAACCTGAAACAAAAAAATCAAGATTGATGGCGGAGATTCCCTTGTATGCGATCAATCCGATGATAAATATTAATGGTAAAACCGCTATTATTGAAATGGCTATGATTGCGGTTTTAAAAAGGATATTCCTTGTATTTCTGAAAAACAGCCTGCCTCTCATCTTATTTTTCCACGCTCATTTTCTTGATGACCAGTTTTCCGCCTATGTTTATCACGGCGGTGATCACAAGGAGCAGCAGGCCAAGTTCAAGCAATGCCGCCCGGTGCATGTCGTCATTGGCTTCATTAAACTGGTTGGCTATCAGGCTCGCGATGGTCTGGCCCGGTGAAAAAATATTTTCCGGCATCGAGTTCATGTTTCCGATAAGCATGGTCACGGCAACAGTCTCGCCCAGGGCCCTTCCGAGTGAGAGCATGATGCCCGCTATGATCCCGGAGATCGAGTAGGGAACGGATATTTTCGTGATGACTTCAAAACGGGTGGCACCGAGTGAATAGGCACCTTCCTTAAGGTCGGTGGGAACGAGTTCGAGCACTTCCTTCCCCAGGGAAGCGGAGAATGGAATTATCATCAATGCAAGCACAATTGAGGCGCTCACTATTCCGACCCCATAGGGAATCACGTCTATTTCCGCCTCCAGTCCCTGTATCACCGGAATTAGAAAAAACACGCCTGCCAGGCCGTAGACCACAGAAGGAATACCTGCAAGCAGGTCAACCATGGCCTTTATAAAGGATGAAAAGAATCCTTTTTTAAAATATTCCCCGAGGAATATCGTCAAAGCCAGCGAAAACGGCAGGGAAATCGCCAGCGCAAGGAATGCCGTAATCAGGGTTCCAAAAATAAACGGGAATGCCCCATAGCTGCTGTTTTCGGGATCCCATTCGGTTTTGCTTATGAAGGATAACCCGTATTGCCGCAATGAAGGGATCGAATTGAAAACAAGGCTGATCGTGAAGCCGGCAACGACCAAAAGAATTAGCGCTCCGCTCGCGATCAACCCGGTTTTAAAAAGCCTTTCCTTTGCCTGCCAGTTTTTTCGCACGGGAAAAAGGGGGGCCGTTATGGCTCCCCCGCATGTTCCCGTA
>RPPD01000087.1 GCA_003818675.1 Spirochaetaceae bacterium | reverse complement strand
TTATCCCAAAGATGTGGCGGAAGCCCCTTTTCTTTGTTTATCGGCGACATGAGGAGCCAGCAGATTGCGAGTTCCATTGCCCCGGCCGCACCTAAAGTGTGACCAATCATGGTTTTGGTACTGGATGCAGGGGGCACGTGCACAAACACGCGGGCTGTGGCCTTGCTTTCCATCCTGTCATTCAATTCAGTACCTGTTCCATGCAGGTTGATATAATCAATATCTTCTGGTGCAAGGCCCGCATCATCAAGGGCTTCTGACATAGCGGCAGATGCCCCCATGCCCTCTGGCTCGGGTGCGGTCATGTGATAGGCATCAGAACTTTCACCACAACCTGCAATTCTAATGGCCTGGCCATCCAATGGTTCACGTGTCAAGACAAAAAGTGCCGCCCCCTCACCAAGGTTGATGCCATGTCGGTTTTTACTGAATGGATTGCATGGCTGTCTGTCCACCGCCTCAAGCGCATGAAAACCCAAAAGCACCGAGTCCGAGACAATGTCCCCGCCGCCAGCCACGACCGCGTCACAGACACCCAGGTCAAGCAGGCTGCGGCCGAAAACAATTGCACGGGCGCTTGATGTACATGCTGTTGAAATATTGCATGCCATGCTTCCAAGACCCAGGTATTTCTTCACAAAGTCCGCGCCAAGCTGTGCTTCCTGCATGTAAAAGCTGTAATCTTGCGCAAAAGCGCCAGTGTTCCGGAAAACCTTTAACGCCTCAAGCGATTCTTCCGAACCATTGTCCGTTGACCCCAATACAACACCTATCCGCCGCGGACCAAAACGGGCAACAAGCTTTTGCACCATGGGACTGATCTGTTCACATGCCGAGGCGAGAAGCTGGTCCAGCCTGTTGTCGAACTTGTCCTCAAGCTTAAACAAGGTCTTTGGCCTGGCCCTGGCAACGGTAAAGTCGCCCTGAAGATTGGATACTTTTTTCAGTCCAGCCCTGCTTCCTGCAAGAATCCCTTCAAGAACAGCCGCGCTTCCGCAGCCTATGGCATTTATTATTCCGCAGTCCGCGATATAGCATTCGCTTTTCATTTCAAGGGCTCTTCCTGAATTGAATAACCATACCCACGAAGAAGATTACGGTATTGCATGACATTACCATCCCGCAGAATTTCAATTATCACTTTATCCCCATTCAAAATGCGGCGTGTAAAACCCTTTTCTTGCATGATCTCCTCAAATCCAAACCCGGCATTTCGGAGCATAGAGGCAACCTGTTCCGAAGGGAAATAGCATAACTCAAAATCAGCCAGCATGTACTCTGGTTTAATGCCCCCGGCCGCAGCACTGGAAAACTCAATCACTGAATCATGGAAAGCCAGGCTATAGACCTGGGTTCCAAAGCTGCTTAATCCCGTAATAAAAATCCCCTTGCCGCCGGCTTCAACAATGGCCTCCAGAAAATATGTCTGCGAGGAATAGTATCCCTCTATGCTCTGGTGAATGGCTATTGAATGTCCAATAGCCTCCGCTGGCAGCAGAAAAACAGGCTTGGTGTCCGTGACATACACAGGAGAATCCCTTAAGGCAGCAGGTGTTCCAGCGCAAGACAGGATAAGTATGCCTGTCGAGAATAGAACTGCAATGCCTGCTCCAGGAAACAGCAAATTGTTCTTCAGGCGCCAGATAGTGTATACTGTCCAGGTGGAAACCAAGTTCAACATTGACGTAATTTACTTGGGAATGATAAACATTTCAAGCATAAATATGTGCAAGCAGACAACCAGACAGCAAACCCGCTCATTAGTTGGAGGCATGTTGCACCATCTGACTGGAAATTCAACTGCCGAGATTGCCATTATGGAAGGCTCTGACGGCAAACCTGTTCTGCGCGATTACCCCTCATGGCACTTCAACCTGAGCCACTCGCACGGAATGGGTGTATGCGCTATAAGCATGATTCCGGTTGGCGTTGACATTGAGAGAATAACAACCAGACCTTCCTGGCACTCGATTGCCGCTGAGTGGTTTACTCCCGGGGAACAAAAATATCTTGATTCATCCGGCCTGGACGCACTCAGGGTTTTCCATCACATCTGGACCCGCAAGGAATCCTGGCTGAAACTCCATGGCAGGTCTGTCTGGGATATCCAAAGTGCACCGGAATGTCTGGGAGAAATCCCTGGCCTTTATACCTTTGAGTCAGCTGCAACCCCGCAATTTTCCCTGAGTGTAAGAGCCCTTACGGAAAAACAAATGGAAATTGAGTTACTCACGGAATTCAGGCAGACTGAAATCAGGTTTTCACACGTGATTCTTCCGCCTTGCCAATCAGGAGGGGGGTAAGCAGGAATGAAAAGAGGACTCCCACTCCAACGGTAATCCCGAAGACTGCGGCAAGCGAAGTGAATCCAAGCAAGCCAAAGCCAAGCACTGTTGTGGACATGCTTAAACTGATTGCCAGAATTGTTGAACCTGGATGCGACTTTCCCTCGGTAAAAAATATGACATAGTCGGTTCCCATGCCAGGCACCAGAATGAGTCCCATGACAGCAAACAGATTAAATGGCAATCCCGCGATAGAAAGAAACGACATTGACAGGATGCTGGCAAAAGTCGGAATAACGACAATCTGAAAGCTCCTCGCCAATCCATAGCGGGGAAGAAGCCCGACAAAAATAACCAGGTAGGAAATGCCAAGGATGAAGAGTGCAATGATGCTTAAGGACTGGAGCGTGTGATTTACCTCGCCCACCCTGTCCAACAGAAACCTGCCGCTTGATTTCTCCATAATCCCGCGAATCTTTTCCATATCATTTATATGGAAAAGAAGAACTGCTGAAAAATACTTGCCGCCAATTTTCCCAAGCCAAAGGTTTTTGGCCATGGACCCTGCTGGTAATCCATCAAGATCCTTTTCGTTTATCAACTTATCCTTCTGGCCTGTATAATCCAATTCCCATGCGCGAATTTCCCTTTCCCCGAATCCAAGGAAGGAAAGCTGCATTGGGACTTCTTGTGACAGCACAGTTCCCACAAGCTCATAATTTTCCTCCTGGCGAGTGCGCGAAGGTACAAAAAGGGTTTGACCGATTGCGCTGCCCAGCGCGTTTGAAGCCCTGGCGTCTGCAAGATCCTGCATGAGTTCTTCCTCACGGATCCTTGTCTCTTCAGGGGTGTCACCTTCCACAATCGCCATGATACCGGTAGATCCGACATTGAGAATAGCCGCGGCTTTTTGCTCATTGCGCAACAGCAGGTCACTCATCCTGTAAACTGCCCTGATATCGTTTCCAAACTGAAAGTTAAAAGCCATATAAATGACGGGAACTGCCAGTATGGCCAAAATGACGGCCTTGAACAGGACTGGAATCCGCTGCATTCCCTTAAACGCGCCAGAGAGAATTCTGGCTGCATTCTGGGTAAAGACCTCTTTTTTCCCATGCCTGGATCCGAGCATCGGATAGACAAACAGAACACTCGCAAAACTGCTCAACAAACCCACCATCGAAAAGAGCGCCATCTGCTGGAGCAGCGGGAACGATGTGAAGATGAATCCGATATAACTCACCAGCGTGGTGAAAAGCCCAATGGTAATGCCGGGAAGTATCTGGCGGATTATATCATTCACCGGCCTGCCAGGAGCCCCTGTTGCCAGGACAGAAAAATAATGGAGCGAATAGTCAATGCTGATACCGATGATGCTCGTCCCGAAGACGATGGTGAAAATGTGGATGTCTCGGAAGACGATCATGGTCACGGCAAGTCCTGTCGCGATCCCGATTGCCATTGACCCGACAGTGGCAAGAAGCGGTTTGAGGGAGCGAAAGATGAAAAGCATGATAAAAATGATGAAGATTGTGGAAATGGAACCCAGAATTGAAATTTCCTGCTCTGATCTGCGCGCACTGTCATACGAATGAAACGGCGTTCCTGAATAAATGACTTCCAGCCTGTCATCATTGTTTTTTTCATCCGCTACGGACTTGTGGATGATTTCCACGGCATTATTTGTTGTCTGGACATCCAATCCGGATTCCGTGCATTGTCCTGTGACAAGAATCCAGGATTTCCCCCCGTATTCCGCAGTGAGTACATTGTCACGCAGACTCATGGCTGTTGTGGAGAGAAGTCCGGCATCCATGGCAGTTCCCATACTGTCATATGAAAGCAGGAAGGGATCCAGATCAAGATGGTCAAGATTCCCCATGCTGACAGGACCGGTCATGACCATGAAGGCGCGCTCGGAAAGCTCATTGGTTCTTGCGGATAAAAGCGCTTCCCTGGTTGCAGGAGAAACAAGACGGTAGCGGAATTTGAAAAACCATTCCTGAAGCCTGCCAAGACTGTCACTGTCCATTTCACACTGTATGTCCCGGAATACGCTTTGCTGCGACAGCGTCGCCGCAAGATGGCTGGCGGACTCACGCGCCCTTTCAAACTCCTCATGTCCTACCAGAATGTTGAATGCGCCCGCAAACCTGGAGCTTATGATTTTCTCCGCCTCGCTTACTGACTTGGTCCTGCCGGTTTCCGGAAGCATTGAAACGAGATCAGTATTTACGGACAATTCACCGGTAAAAAGAAACAGGATCAAAACCGCGGCATGAAGCGCGATCCAGACAGGCAGATGGAACTTTTTGCCGGATTGCCATGCGTCTGTAGCGAAATTAAAAAAAGGCTTTTTCATCATTAATATCTAGTTTTTCAGGGTAGGATACGCCAGAGAACTTGTAGGTGACCGAGTCTCCCGAAGCCTCCTTCAAGCTGAAGCCCTCAAGATCAGAAGCACCCCAGATCTCCATTGCCTTTATCACTCCCAGCAAGGTCCTGTCACGGGGTACAAGTCCGATGATCCAGCGACCATCTGACGGCATCATAAAATGAATCACGAACCCGTTTTCAATGGATTTAAAATCACCATTTAATACAGCCTGCATTGTGGCAGAAAAGCGCCTGAAGGTATCATTATTGCTTGCGGGCAACACACTGATCTTGCCACTCGAGCTTCTCTGTGCAATCCGGTCCCGTGTCATCACTGTAGCGCTTGGAAAGGGGTCCCTGACTTCCCAGAGCAAGCCCCTGGCAACATCAAAGATCATCCTGCCAGTTGATGTGAAGGTTCTGGACAGACGGGTTATGGTTTTTGTCTGGGTAAAGGAGGCCTTGATCACCTTGTGTTGGCCCATCCTGTTGCAGATCAGGATAACTTGAGGCTTTGAAGCCTCGTCCATGGGATGTGAAAACACATCCTGGGCCGTGGCTGGAATCAGGGTTGCGAGAAAAAAAGCCGCAACCATTGCACTGTTTTTTTTCATGGTTTCTCCTTTTTTGCATTGCCTGCAAGAAGGGTTTCCACTTTTGCAACAAGGCTCTTTGGTGAAACAAAAAGTGTCTGGCCGGTTGCGATGTCAACGCCCATTTGGACTGACTCCGACTTGTTAAAAATCTCTCCCGTTTTTGGATCATACATCCTGTAGCTGATTTTGATGCGATTCTCATATTCCAATAGTGTTGCCTTGATCGCAAACGTTTGGCCGAGGAACACAGGCCTTTTATATTTCATCTGCACGGTTACAACAGGCCAGGCTGTACCTTCAGCATCCATTTCATGATAGCTATAGCCTATCTTTTCCAGGAGCGCGCACCGCGCGATCTCCATGAACTTCATATAATTGCCGTGCCACACGACTTTCATGGAGTCCACGTCATAGAACTCTGCCCTGATTAAAACCTCGGTTTCCACATGCTTATTTGTCATATTCTAGAATCCAATGCCTGCTTCGTATGAGCTGTATGGTTTTCCGCAGCTCATTTTCAAGCGGCCTGTCCTCATCAAGGAAAACAAAGAACTCTTCCAGTTGTGACATCATCTTTCCGACTGGTTTAATGACATCTTCTGAAATTTCCCTATTATTTCTCCTGATTTTCACAGCCTGCGTCAGCGCGAGCAGAATGGCGGCTGCCACTTGCTCTGTCAGCTCCAGCACCCGGATGCAGTCGCGCGCGGAGATTGTACCCATGCTCACCTTGTCCTGATTGTGGCATTCGGTGGAGCGGGAAAATACGCTCGCGGGCATGGTATTCTTCAACGCCTCCGCGGTCCATGCTGAAACACCAATCTGGACAGCCTTGAATCCATGGTTAATGGAGTGACCATTGCTCCCGGTAAGATTCGGAGGCAGTCCACGATTAAACTTTTCATCAACTATCAGTGCCATCTGACGGTCCATAAGATCCGCGATATTGGCAATAATGTTTTTGAGTGAATCCATGACAAAGGCGATATGACCGCCGTAGAAATGGCCTCCGTGCATGATCGAGCGGCTCTCCGGGTCAATGATTGGATTATCGTTGGCGCTGTTCAATTCATTTTCAATGACCTGGCGGAAGAAAGGAGCGCTGTCGAAAAATACACCCACAACATGCGGCGCGCAACGTATTGAATAAGGGTCCTGGATACGGTCAGGCATGATGCCGCTTTCCTGATGACGGTCCAAATCCCGCCTGATTCTTGCCGCCACAAGGTTCTGGCCAGGGTGCGGCTTGACAGCAAAGAGTTTTTCATCAAAGTGGTACGCATTGCCCTTCAGGACTATAGAAACAAGCGAGGTTATCCTGCACGCCAGGTCTGCAAGGTATTCCGCGCGCCTGTACGCGAGGCATGCCACAGCGGTCATGGCCGCGGTGCCGTTCATGATAGCAAGACCTTCCTTGGGTCTTAAGGTTACCAGTGGCAGCCCGAGTTTGGCAAACACCTCATTGGCCGGAATCTTCTGTCCTTTAAACATAACATCCCGTTCCCCAATAATTGCCGCGGCCACATAGGAAAGCGGAGTCAGATCCCCGCTCGCTCCCACAGATCCCTCCTGGGGTATTTGAGGCAGAATGTCATGCTCAAGAAGATTATAAAGTCCCTGCAGAAGTTCATAGCTCACCCCTGAGTAACCAAGACAAAGCGACTGCAGCCTGACAGCTATTATTGCCCTGGTTGTAGCCTCGTCAAAAAGATCGCCAAGACCGCATCCGTGAAAACGTGTAAGATGTATGGGTAGATCGTGATATTTATCTTTAGGCACAGTCTTGCCACAGCTGTCACCATAACCAGTTGTTACGCCGTATATCTGTCCACGTTCGAGAAGGGCTTCATCAAGAAAGCTTGCGCCGGCATTGATCCTGTCCTTGAATTTGGAGCCTTCATCAAGACTCACAGAAGCTTCCTTGCCCGCTAATGCCGCTATATCCTCTATTGTGAGACGCTTGCCGTTAAAAACAACCTTCTTCATTATTGAACTGCCTTCCTAAGTATTTCCTGAGGCCATGATTTGTGACCTGGGAGTCTTCCAAAAATCAAAAAAATTAAACCATTGATATGGATGGCTGATACAGAGCTTTTCAAGATGCCCGCTGTATTCCTCCATTAATTCCAGAACCTTTTTCATCCGTTCCTTCCGTGAACCTGCAAAATCAAACCCTGACTTAAAAATATATAACTCATACGGGCTTTTAAAGTCCAGATCATCCTGCCTGACAGCAAACATGTGGTAGATGGGTGCGTCCAAAAGACTTGCCATTACAAACGCGCCAAGCGGGAAATAGGCATCTTGTCCGAGGAACCTGACTTTTCCGGACTTGGACCGGTTTTTTGCAGCAGTCCTGTCTGCGGCTATTATAACAAGATCACCCGACTCAAGCCTGTTTGACAGCTCAATGATCGTTTCCGGACCGATGGCAGACGCGCTGTAGAGCCTGACCATGGATTCAGGATTTATCTTTTCCATGAGTTTGTTGAACTTGCTCGTACCCGAGAAATCAACAATTGAGTTGATGCCGAATGGCGGCAATGTCTTCCCTGCCTCAAGGCTCGCCATGGCGCGCAGTATTTCCGTGTTTCCCAGGTGAGAGCAGAGTACGACTGCGCCA
>RPPD01000086.1 GCA_003818675.1 Spirochaetaceae bacterium | reverse complement strand
TTGCCGAACTTGGAATGATTGACAAGACAGCTGTATGCCAGACTCATCCCTGAAATATATGCAAATCTGGCAAAAACACCCTTTACATCATTGTATGGCAGTCAATCCTGGGCAGAAGACCTTGCAGAGACTTTCACGTGGTTTTATCTGCAGGAATTTCTCGGAATAAAATACGAGGTCGGGCTGTATGTTGACTCAAAACTCATTTTCACATTCAGCCCGACTGAAAACGATTTTGCCCGCCAAAAAGGTATGAGCATCTCAGGGACCTGATACTGTAACTGTTTCTCCACAATTTATTCACAATGTTTCCTTTTCCTGGCACTGATTTGCCATGATTCTCCGCTATATTTTGCAACATGAAAGTAATAAACACTGCCAAAAAAATCATGCCAGGCATAAAGAACGCTGTGCTCGGGTTCTTCCGGTTCATCCGCAGACGAAAATTTCTTTCCGTACTGCTTTTGCTTTCCTGTCTTCTTTTCTACAGCATGGTTGAGCCGCACATGGTTTCAATCGATAATATCCGGTTCAGCCATCCGGATATACCCGCGGCATTTGACGGATTCAAGATTGCTTTTATTTCTGATATCCACGCAGGCAAGTATTACTCGCGCACACGTCTTGAAGAACTGGTCAACAGGATCAATGGCCTCACCCCGGATCTGGTCCTCCTGGGCGGGGATTTTGTGCAAGGCGACAGCGAGGTGATTCCATGGTGCTTTGTTGCCCTGGCCGGATTGAAAGCGGAATATGGAGTCATGGGTGTCCTGGGAAATCACGACAACTGGGCAGGCGCCCCGCTTGTCAAAAAGGCAATGCGGGACAACGGAATAACCATACTCGACAATACATCCCTGTGGCTTTCCAGACATGGAGCGCGGATAAAACTGGGAGGTGTCGGAGATTTGCAGACTGATTATCAGGATATTAAAAAAACCACACAGGATATAGTTAAGCAGGATTTCTGCCTGCTTGTCTCGCACAATCCCGATTACGCGGACATGCTGACGAACAATAAAATCGACCTCATGCTCTCCGGGCACACACACGGAGGCCAGCTCACATTCTTCGGCCTGTACGCGCCAATACTGCCCACCACAAGCGGCCAGAAATACAGGAGCGGGCTCGTGCGCACTGAGCACACATGCGTGTATATCACCCGCGGAGTCGGCACCATCACCCCGCCATTGAGGTTTTTTGCCCCGCCGGAGGTCAGCCTGATTGTGCTCTGGTCGGGGTAAAGGATCCCAAACACCAGATGACGGACACGGAAAAGCGACAGATGCCGTGGCTGTTTGCGAGCGGCATTGTGGCATCGTTTCTGGTTGTCTATGTGATGATGGTCATCGTACACAGCCTGAATACTCGCTGTCTGGAGATAAGTAAAACGTGGGATTACGCTCAAATAGTTTCCCTGGCCCAAGCCTTCCTTTAAGCTTGCGAGCAATTCTTTCGACATAACAATTCCGGCAGTGATAAAAGGAGTTGTTTACCTCCGAAGGGTACGATTTACGTCTTCCTTGGCGCAAGGAATTATTTTAAGAACATGAATATATTGAATAACGAACTTGAAAATAGTATTTTAATCATATGATATTTAAAACTTCAAGGGTCTCATCTTGAAAAATAGTAATAAGAAATTGACACCGGAACAATGTGAAAAATTACTCAGAATATTGAAAGCCCGTTTTGATAATTACATGAACCGTCATAAAGGTCTTGAGTGGGCTAAAATACAGGCAAAACTGGAAGCTAATACTGATAAACTATGGTCAATCAATGAAATGGAAGGAACCGGCGGTGAACCGGATGTTGTTGATTATGATAAAAAAACCGGCGAATACTTTTTTTATGATTGTTCAGCGGAAAGTCCTAAAGGCCGTAGAAATATTTGTTATGATCATGAAGCACTGGAATCAAGGAAGGAACATAAACCGGAAAATAGCGCAATTCATATGGCAGCGGCCATGGGCATTGAGCTTTTGACAGAAGATCAATATCGGGAGTTACAGAAACTTGGAAATTTCGATACTAAAACGTCCAGCTGGGTAAAAACACCCGCTGCGATCAGACAACTCGGTGGCGCTCTCTTTTGTGATCGTCGCTACGACCATGTCTTTGTGTATCACAACGGTGCAGAATCTTACTATGGCGTCAGAGGGTTCCGCGGCTCGCTAAGGGTCTGAGAATAAGGTAAACCTCTGAAGGGTACGATTTACGCTAATTGGGATCAGGGCTGATTCCTTGTAAGCTGTTCATGTGATACCTCCATTCAAGAAAATGATGAAACCACGAATTACACGAATTGACACGAATTAGGAGATTAAGGGTAAGATCCCGGAGACCTGTTCAGTTATCTGCCATAACCGCCTCCTGAATGATTTGGTTTGGGATTCTTTTTCTCGCTTTAACCCCTGGGGTTGTGAGGGGCAAAAGCTCCAAAAAGAATCCACTCAAAAGTATCAGGAGGTTAGTATGGCAGACATAATTCACAAGGAACTCAGCTACAAGATCATGAGCCTCGTGTTTCAGGTTCACAAGAACCTCGGCCCGGGACTGCTTGAGTCCGCGTATGAGGAAGCCCTCTGCTGGGAATTCAGGCATTCAGATATCCCCTTTGAAAGGCAAAAAGTATATCCCCTTAACTACAAAGGGGATATTATCGGCGGCTACGTCGCAGACCTGGTTGTAGACAACAAGGTCACCCTTGAAATTAAAGCGGTGCAGGCCCTCAATGAGCTTATGACCGCACAGCTCATCAACTATCTGAAGCTGTCCAAAATACCGGTCGGGTACCTTATCAACTTCAACAGCGTGTCGGTGGTTTGGAAGCGGTTCGTGTGTTCAGGGTGAGTGTGAGGGGTGAAAACCGCCGTTTTTGACCCATTTCACTTGAAAATAGGAAAAAACTACGGAGGTCTTGACAACATGGTGAAAAACACCGATCTTATAAAGATATCACCCCGTTTGCTTCGGCAGCGGGCGCAGCGGAAACACCCACAGGGTGTTTCCGCTTGCTTTTTTTGGAGTATAAAAAGTGGATCTCCTTCGAACCTATATTTATATCGACGGATTCAACCTGTACTATGGGCAAGTTAAGGGAACCCCGTACAAGTGGCTTGATCTTGATGCTCTCTGCAGGGCCTATTTGAGTGCTAAAACCAACAATATACTAAAAATTAAATATTTTACTGCAATTGTGAAGCCAAGACCAAAGGATCCTGATCAAGGCGTTCGGCAGCAGATTTATATCCGTGCACTAAAGACAATTCCGCACATAGAAATTATCTATGGCCATTTTTTGTCCCATGAAGTAAATATGCCTCTTGCTGGCAGTACAGGATTCGTCCGTGTTATAAAAACAGAAGAAAAAAAGTCAGATGTCAATATTGCAGTTCATATGCTTCATGATGCATATAAGGACAATTATGATCTTGCAGTACTGGTTTCAAATGATTCTGACCTTTCTGAAGCTCTCAGGATAATAAAAAACGAATTAGGGAAAAAAATTGGAATCTTGAACCCTCAAAAAATACAGAGCAGAGAACTTGGCAAATATGCACTATTTCAAAAACAAATTCGCCAAAGGGCTCTTGCCGCCTGCCAATTTCCAATTATACTCCATGATAAAACCGGTAAAATTACAAAACCTGTAAGATGGTAAATTAAATAATCTCAATAACCCTACCCGCTATTTGTCCACGGCGATGCCCTATAATTAATACAAAATTCACATAAAAACCGTTGATCCACCTACGGGTATGGCGTAAAATTGGCATTAGTGAAGACGGAAGCAGAGACACGAAGGGTGCTAATTAATAATAAACTGCTCAAATCAGGGTGGGATGTTAATAATCTATCGCAAGTGACACAAGAATTTTCCATCACTGTTGATTCACCCAAAGATATTTCAATCCCTCCAACGGAATATGATGGATTCCAGTTTTCAGATTATGTTCTTCTGGGCAGAGACGGGAAACCCCTTGCTGTGGTTGAGGCAAAAAAAACATCAAAGGACGCGGAGCTTGGGCGTGAACAGGCTAAGCAGTACTGCTATAACATTCAAAAAGAACTCGGCGGCCAGCTGCCCTTCTGCTTTTATACAAATGGTTTAGAGATTTATTTCTGGGACTTGGAGAACTATCCACCGCGAAAAGTAGTGGGATTCCCCACCCGCGATGACCTTGAGCGATATTCGCATATCCGTGAGAACAAAAAACCGCTGGTTTCCGAGCTCATCAATACACAGATAGCCGGCAGGGACTACCAGATCCGTGCGATACGGTCTGTCATGGAAGGCATTGAAGCCTGTCGCCGGAATTTTCTTATGGTTATGGCCACAGGAACCGGGAAAACACGTACCTGTATTGCACTGGTCGACGCGCTTATGCGCGCGGGGTATGCCCAGAGGGTTCTGTTTCTGGTAGACCGCATTGCACTCCGCCAGCAGGCTCTTGATGCATTCAAAGAGCACCTGCCCAACGAGCCGAGATGGCCGAAGCCGGGTGAAACAACAATATCAAAAGACCGGCGCATTTATGTAGCAACCTATCCAACAATGCTCAATATAATACGCGATGAAAGCATAAACTTATCTCCACACTTTTTTGATTTGCTTGTCATAGATGAGAGTCATCGGTCTATATATAACACATATCAGGAAGTGCTGGATTATTTCAAGGCGATCAGTCTGGGGCTTACTGCAACACCTACGGATATAATAGACCACAACACTTTCAAACTGTTCAACTGCGATGACGGAGTGCCCACGTTCGCCTACACATACGAGGAGGCCGTGACAAATGTGCCGCCGTATTTATGCGGATTTCAGGTCATGAAAATTCACACCCGGTTTCAGGATGAGGGGATATCAAAGCGCACGATAACGCTTGAAGACCAGAAAAAACTGATTCTTGAAGGCAAAGACATCGAGGAAATCAATTTTGAAGGAACCGAGATCGAAAAGACAGTTACAAATAGAGGAACCAACGCTCTTATAGTAAAAGAGTATATGGAAGAGTGCATAAAGGACGCTGACGGTGTGTTGCCCGGGAAAACCATCTTTTTCTGCACGTCCATATCCCACGCGCGCAGAATGGAACAGATTATCGATACACTCTACCCGGAGTACAAGGGTGAGCTTGCGAAGGTTTTAGTCTCCGATGATCCGCGGGTGTATGGCAAGGGCGGGCTATTTGACCAGTTCAAAAACAACAATCTGCCTCGGATTGCCCTGAGTGTTGATATGCTTGATACGGGGATCGACATCCATGAGCTGGTAAACCTGGTATTTGCCAAGCCGGTGTACTCGTATACAAAGTTCTGGCAGATGATCGGCCGGGGAACCCGGTTGTTGGAGCCCGCGAAGCTGAAACCCTGGTGCACAAAAAAAGACATATTTTTAATCCTTGACTGCTGGGACAACTTTGAGTATTTCAAGCTCAAACCAAAGGGCAAGGATACGCCTGTGCAGATCCCGCTTCCGGTGCGGTTCGCGGGTGTACGGATGGACAAGATAGAAACAGCTCTCGACAAAGGACATACAGACATAGCGGAAAAAGAGATCGCGAAACTGCGCGCGCAGATAGATGAGCTGCCGCAGAACTCGGTTGTAATCCATGAAGCGGCCACGGACCTGGATGCGATACGCAATGAGAACTACTGGACGAAACTGAATCACAAAAAGATGGAATTTCTGCGCACGGCCATCAAGCCGCTTTTCAGAACGGTGTCCCAAAAGGATTTTAAAGCCATGCGGTTTCAAAAAGACCTTCTGGAGACATCCCTGGCAAGACTCCGTGATGAAAAAGAAAAGTTTGAGACATTAAAGGACAGCATAGTCGAGGTGATAGGGGAATTGCCTTTGTCGGTAAATATCGTAGCACGGCAGGAAGAGATCATCAAACAAGCGCAGACAAACCATTTTTGGGCAAAGGCCACCGACGGTATTTTTGACGAGATTGCGGACAAGCTGTCCCATCTGATGAAATATCGCGGTGACGATATCCAAAACGGGCCGGAGAAACTGGATCTTGTTGATGCGCTTAAAACCAAGGAGATGGTCGAGTTTGGCCCTGAGCATTCAGCTGTGAGCGTCTCGGCCTACCGTGCAATGGTTGAAAAGCTGGTTGGCGAGTTGTTACGGAAGAATCCGGTATTGCAGAAGATCAAGGCAGGCAAAGATGTGAATGCGGATGAGGCGGAAGAGCTTGCCGAAGTCCTGGCAGACGAGCATCCACATGTGACAGAGAGACTTTTGCAGCAGGCATACAACAATCGAAAAGCGAAATTCCTTCAGTTTATCAGGCATATCCTGGGGATAGAACGCCTGTTGAGCTTTCCGGATACGGTGAGCCAGACGTTTGAACGGTTTATCAATGCCCATACAAACCTGACCACCCGTCAGCTGGATTTCCTAAAATTGTTAAAAGAGTATATAATCGAGAACGAACAGGTTGAGAAGCAGAACCTGATTGAATCGCCTTTTACCAGGATTCACAAAGACGGGATTCAGGGCCTGTTTACGACCACAGAAATAAACGAAATTGTAGAACTGACGAAAAGGCTGGCATCCTGATATGTTACAAAACAACACCGCGCTTAAGGGGAAGATCGATCAACTTTGGAACAAGTTCTGGAGCGGCGGGATCTCCAATCCCCTGACCGCGATCGAACAGATTACCTATCTGCTCTTCATGAAGCGGCTGGATGATCTTGATTTAAAGCGGATAAAAGATTCCAGGTTCACAGGCAAACCGTATGCCTCAAAGTTTGCGGGTAAATTTACGATTCCAGGAACCAAAGAGAAGATCGATAAAAAAACACTGAGGTGGAGCGAATTCAAGCGGATGCAGGCGGAGGAAATGCTCATCCATGTGCAGATGAGGGTCTTCCCTTTTTTGAAAGACCTGAACGGGACCGAATCGCCGTTTTCGCACCATATGAAAAACGCGGTGTTTATTATTCCAAAGCCCGCCCTGTTGGTGGAGGCAATTTCCACCATTGAGGAAATATTTGCAGAGATAGAGAAAGACGCGGAGACCGGCGGACAGGCGTTTCAGGATATCCAGGGCGATGTCTATGAAATGCTGTTATCCGAGATCGCCACAGCGGGCAAGAACGGCCAGTTTCGCACGCCTCGGCATATCATTAAGCTTATTTCGGAGCTGGTGGATCCAAAACTGGGAAACCGCATCGCGGACCCCGCCTGCGGGACAGGCGGATTTCTGCTTGGCGCGTATCAGTACATGGTTACCCAGCTCGATAAAAAGAAAGACAAGCTTGCGCCGGATGAAGACGGGTTTATCAGAAACAGCGTGAGCGGGTTGTTGACCCAAAAGACCAGCAATATATTAAATGACAGTCTGTACGGCTATGATATTGATGTGACCATGGTGCGCCTTGGGTTGATGAACCTGATGATGCACGGGGTGGATACCCCGCATATCGATTACAAGGACACGTTAAGCAAAAGCTTCATTGAAGCCAACCGCTACAATATTGTGATGGCAAACCCTCCGTTTACCGGCAGTATAGACAAGGGCGACATAAACGAATCTCTCCAATTACAGACCACAAAAACCGAACTATTGTTTGTAGAAAACATCTATAACCTTTTGACCATGGGCGGCACGGCAGGTGTGATTGTGCCGCAGGGTGTGCTTTTCGGAAGCGGAAAGGCGTTTGTCCAGGCGCGAAAAATCCTGGTGGAGAAATGCGAGCTGAAGGCGGTTATTGCCATGCCGAGCGGTGTATTCAAGCCATATGCCGGAGTGAGCACCGCGATCCTGATCTTTACAAAGGGCGGTGAAACAGAACATGTGTGGTTTTACGATATGCAGTCGGACGGATACAGCCTGGACGACAAGCGGACTAAACTGGGTGGCTACGGCGACCTGCAGGATATCGTAACGCAGTTCAAAAT
>RPPD01000085.1 GCA_003818675.1 Spirochaetaceae bacterium | reverse complement strand
ATATTCCAGGAGGCCTCCGAAGCGGCTGGTAACCGGAATGCCATGGCGGAGCAGGATGCCGTTTAACGTGATCGAGCAGACCGTGCCTATCCCGACCATGTTCTTGGGAACGACCAAGTCCCCGACCCGCTCACCGGGCATAAACATGGTCAGAAGCCTCCCCATGCAAAAACCCGCGGCAAAGACCCCGAGCATGTGGTGGTAGGAATAGAGAAGCTCCCGCTGGGAAACCAGGCTGGTGTTGATGACAACGCTGCCCGTGCGCCTTTCAATGTCAAAATCCATGGCGCATGACATGGCGTCAATACGGGAGGCCAGGAATCCCACCCTTTCGAACACCCTTGCCCTGGAGAGCTCGAGCGCCCCCTTCTCCGTTATTACCCGGCCATGGCGGCCTATGCACTCGGTAAGACCATCGGAATCCATGGCCTGGAGATGGAAGCGCACAGTGCGCTCGCTCACGTCATAGTGCAGGGGAAGAAGCCTTTCCATTATAGTCTGGCTGCCTAACGGCTCAGAAGAGTCCTTGAGCACCGAGAGGATGGCAAGGCGCTTCTTTTCTATTTTATCGCTGGTTTCGTTCAAATTAAACTCACAGCGGCATAGCCGCACATAATCAGCCCAGTTTCTCCGTCAGGTAGTTCTGGATGCCCATCTGCCTGATCTGGTCAAGCTGTGCTTCAAGCTCATCCATGTGGGCTTCCTCGTCATTCAGGATTGACTGGAGCAGATCCCCGGTGCCATTGTCACCCAGTTCGCCGCAGAGGCCGATTGCCGCATTATAGGACTTGATGGCCCCGTCTTCCGCAACCACGTCATTCTCGTGCTGTTTCTGCACCTCGGCTCCAATGCTGATTTTCTTCAGGCTGCTCACGACGGGGCTTCCCTCAAGGTAAAGGATGCGGCCGATCAGTTTTTCCGCGTGTTTCATCTCGTCTATGGCGCGCTTCTCCGCGAGCTTGTGGAGCTTTTCATAACCCCAGGCATCGCACATCTCGGAGTGCACCATGTACTGGTTTATTGCAGTCAGTTCATCAGAGAGCAAATCATTGAGCTTTGCGATGATCTTGTCATTACCTTTCATTGGAACCTCCTTGGTCGTTTCGATATTGAATGCGGGCAGATGCCCTTTCATAGGATATAGAAACGGTGTGCGCAAGACAAGCCGGTCTACTTATTCCGCTTGTCAATCACGCGCCGCGTTTTTCCCCCTGTGGCGCGCTCAAATGTTCGCGGTTCCACGAGCATGACCTTTACCAGGAGTCCCAGCTCGTCTTTTATCCTTCGGACAATTTTGTTCCGAAGCGTTTCCAGGCTGCCAAGCTTGTCAATTTGAAGGCCCTCGCCCGCTTCCACGCGGATCTCCATGACATCTTCATGGCCCTCGCGGTCAAGCACTATCTGGTAGTGGGGCGCTGTCCCCTCAACGTCCAGCAGGATATGCTCTATCTCTGACGGGAATATTTTCCAGCCGCCGAAGAATATGAGGTCGTCAGTGCGGCCCGTGACACGCGTGATTCTGGCCGTGGTACGGCCGCAGGAGCATGGCTCCTTGATGATTGCTGCTATGTCACCCGTGCGATAGCGGATCAGCGGGAACCCTTCCTTTGTGATTGTGGAAAAAACAAGTTCGCCCTGACTGCCATCCGGTATCCGTTCTCCTGTGGCCGGATCCACTATCTCAACGATAAAATGATCTTCGTTTACATGCAGACCCTCACGCTTCTCGCATTCTCCCGCCACGCCAGGGCCCATTATTTCCGTGAGGCCGTAGGTGTAGTGAGCCTTGAGATGCAGGCTTGTTTCAAGATCGCGGCGGTGATTTTCACTCCAGCGTTCAGCGCCAAAGATTCCAATCTTTAAAAACAGGTCCTCAGGGTGCAGGTTCTGGGCGCCAAGCTCCTGTGCAATATGAAGGGCAAATCCCGGTGTGCAGGCAAGGGCCGTTGTCTTGTAATCACGCATGATCATGACCTGCTTTTCACCGAGGTCGTGGATGCAGGGATCACTGATGCGCCTATTCTTTCCGCGCCCTGGTGGAAACCAAAACCCCCGGTGAAAAGATCGTAATGATATGAAATCTGAACCACGTCATGCTCTGTGATGCCTGCCGCGGACAAAAGACGCGCAGCGCATTCGGTCCAGTTGGCAAGGTCATTCTTGGTATATCCCACAACCAGCGGTTTCCCCAGGGTCCCCGAGGTGGAGTGTATCCTGACAATGTCCCGCAGCGGCACGGCAAACATGTCATAAGGATAAGCGGCCAGAAGGTCCTGCCTGGTTGTAAACGGAAGCCTGGACAAATCCTGCCTGCTTTTGATGGACTCTATGTTGACCTTGTTCTGGTCAAAGGATTTTTTGTAAAAGGCGACATTCCTGTAAACCCGATTCAAGGTCATCTGGAGCCGCTCGATCTGGACCTGTTCCAGTTCCCCTGCGGGCATTGTCTCGGCACTTTTGTTGAAAATCATCACCTTACCCCCCTGGCCTATTCATTTATGGCGCTGTAATCCTTGCCCAGATACGCCCGGGCCACGTCATGGTTTGCGGCAAGCTCATCACGGCTTCCCTCCACAACAATCTGGCCTGTCTCAAGCACATATCCGCGGTCTGCAACAGACAGCGCCCGCCTCGCGTTCTGTTCCACGAGGAGTATGGACATTCCGTCCGCTTTGAGTTTCTGTATTGTCGCAAAAATCTGCGATACGATTATTGGCGCTATGCCCATGGAAGGCTCATCCATCATTAGAAGCCTGGGGCCTGACATGAGCGCGCGTGCTATGGCCAGCATCTGCTGCTCACCGCCAGAAAGCGTTCCAGCGAGCTGCTTCTGCCTCTCTTGCAGTTTTGGGAAAAGTCCGTACATGCGGTCAATTGAAGAATCAATCACGGCCTTCTTCTGCTTTCCTGTCACAAGGAATGCGCCAAGCTCCAGATTTTCCCGCACTGTGAGTGTGGAAAATACGCGCCTGCCCTCAGGCACGAGCGCCATGCCGGAGGCAACCCGCTTTTCCGACGGATATGCCTGAATCTCAGCACCTAAAAAAGCTATTGTTCCGCTTGAAGATTTTATTATTCCCGCCAGGGTCAAAAGCAGTGTGGATTTTCCCGCGCCATTGGGCCCTATGACTGTGACTATCTCATTGTCAGAAACATGGAGGGAGACTCCCTTTAAAACCCGCAGGTGTCCATATCCTGATTCAAGATTTCGCACCGCTAACATTGTTCATCCCCCAGATAAACACGGATCACATCCGTATTTTTCTGTATCTCCCGCGGCAGCCCTTCAACAAGCCTCGCGCCTTCGTTTAACACAAGGATCTCGTCAGAGAGATCCATCACCATGGACATGTCATGTTCCACGAGCAGTAGCGTAAGGCCGCGGTCCCGTATTACGGGTATGAGCCGCGACAGTTCTATTGTCTCGTAGATATTCAAGCCCGCCGCTGGCTCGTCTAAAAAAAGAAGCTTTGGACTTGAGGCGCACGCGCGTGCGAACTCAACTCTTCTCTTTATGCCAAAAGCGAGTTCACCCGCAACTTCATCTGCGAATTCCAACAAATCAAAAACTTCGAGCAACTCGACAGCCTTTTTATTGATTGCCGTTTCCTCTGAAAAAGTCCAGGGCAGTTTAAGCGCGCATGCAAAAAAGCCCGCTCTGCCCATAAGATGCGCGCCAGTCATGACATTTTCAAGTACTGTCATGTGATCAAAGAGCCTTGTGGTCTGATAGGTGCGGCTGATACCGAGTGTGGCAATGCGGTAAGGCGGAAGCCTGTAAATTTTTTTTCCATCAAACTGGACCTGGCCTGAATCAGGCCTGATTTCACCGGAAAGCAGATTGAAAAGTGTTGTCTTTCCTGCACCATTGGGTCCAATAATTGACTTGATCATCCCTTTGGTCACCGAGAAACTAACGTCCCTGACCGCATGGAGACCACCGAAGTGCTTGTTAATATTCGTAACGGACAGAAGACTCATTTTTTCAAAAGCCTCCTTATCCATGCCACCAGGCTCTTAAAGTATTCCACCCTTATAATCCCGCGCGGCAGAAAGAGCATTGTGATTACCAGGATCAGGGCGAAAAACGCTTCATCAAAAGAACCAAACACACCACGCAGGGAAATGAACTGCAGACAGAATCCCATTCCCACAACGCCCCAGATAGAATCCATCCCGCCGACAGCCACAAGTGAAACAAAACGCACAGACTTGTTGATTGTTGCCTCTGAAGGCCCTATGCTTCCATTGTAGTGAGCAAGCATGGCACCTGCCACAGCTGCGGTCACCGCGGAAAAGACAAAAATCCCGAGTTTGTAACGGCTGGCATTTATTCCGAGTGATTCAGCCGCCAGCTGGTTGCCGTGTATTGCCTTAAGCGCGCGTCCCACCCGTGAATTGATTATATTGACAGCTACGGTTACCACAATAATAAGGACCACGGCGGCAATATAATAGTTGGGAATACGGGCTGACATGTCCCCGCTTAACGCAATTCCCGGAAACATCTGGAACGGGGGAATTCCTGCAATTCCATCCGCCATTCCCAAAAAATCTACAGCCAGGACGAATGTATATATCATGATCCCGAATGCCAGCGTTGCCATGGCGAGGTAGTGACCCTTTAACCTGAGGATCGGAATACCCAGATCCAGGGCAAAAAAGACAGTAATAATTATCACCGCGACAAAGGCTATCCAGGGTGAGAACGAGAGAATCTCACCAGATGGTGTGCTCCTTGCAATTAACAGACCTGCTGATTTCAGAAATCCGGGAAAACCGGAAATATCAGCAGGGCCAAGGTTTACCGTGACCAGAAAAGCCTGGGTATAAGCACCAATTGCAAAAAAACCCGCGTGTCCCATGGATATTTGTCCGGCATATCCCATGAGCATGCAGAGGCCCACAATAACGATTGTGTAATACAACGACATTGTGATCTGGGTGAGGAGGAAGTTCATGTCAAGAACAAGGATCAGCAGCTGAAGAAGCACAATGGCCATGACAAGAACCAATACGGGAAAATATATGCGTTTCATGCCTAAAAGTCCTTCAACCTGCTCTCCTGCCTGCTACCGAAGAGGCCCGAAGGCATCGAGGTAAGAATAATCAGGAGTAAAGACATTGCCACAACATCCTTGAATGCATTGGGCAAAAGGCTTACTGAAAACGCCTCAAGAATGCCAAGAATAAGCCCGCCTGCCACCGCGGCAAAACTCTTGCCAAGCCCGCCCAGGATTGCCACGGTAAAGCCCTTTATGGCGAAGCTTGTCCCCATATTGTACTGTGTCTGCGTGAGCGGGCAAATGACCGCACCTGCCAGTGCAGCTATTGCCGCGGAAAGCACAAAAGAAATGGTTATCATGACTCTTGTATTGATGCCGCAAAGGGAAGCCGCAGTCTTGTCCAGGCTGCACGCACGCATGGCCTTGCCATACCTTGTATACTTGAAAAACAGGTAGAGCCCGACCACCAGAATCCCGCACACTCCCATCACCCACAGCCTCTGTGGCGAAAAGCTCACGGACCCGATGGTAAGGGAGACTTCATTTCCTGTGAAGTTGGGAAGCGCATGCACTTTCTCGTCCCAGATATGAAGCATTATTTCCCGTGTCAGGATGGAGACTGCTATTGTGAGAATAATGAGACCCAGGACAGTCTGTTCCTTCATGTGCTTGCGAAAGAGTATTTCCAGGCAAAAGCCCGCAGGAATTCCCGCAGCCAGGCATATCAGATAGTCAACACCTGGCGGCAATTCGTGCAGTTCCAGCACGGTTTTCAGAAGCAGTGCCACAATAATTCCTATTGAAACAGCACGAAGCGCGGAAAAATGGGAAACCCGCCTGACAAAAACCGTTTCAACAAGCATTCCGTAACCTGCCGCCACTGCAATGCCGCACGCCACGGCGACCCCCACAGGCAGGAACTCTGACACAGTAACAGCCACCATAGCGCCCAGGACCAGAAATTCCCCCTGCGCGAAATTGATGATGCCGGTTGTGTTGTAAATGATGTTAAATCCAATGGCCACGATGGCATAGAGGATTCCAGTGGTGAGTCCCACGACAAGATAGTCAAAAAACAGCTCGATATTCATAATACTCCGCACCTGATGTTGGCATATGCGGAATGATTTTTCAAGACCCAAAAAAAGCCCTTCGGCGAAATGCCGAAGGGCTCATGTTTTCTTTCAAACAAAAAAGCGTTACAGGAGCCTGACACGCAACCCAAAGCTGACATTGAAGTGCCCGCCGCCGCCCACTGCCGAGGAGATAAACCAGTATTCTCCCTGTGCGTAAAATCCGAAGTTGTTGAACACACTCCAGCCGGGGACGCTCAGGTTTGCGAACTCGAACTGAACGAGCGCAGCGCCAAAAATCAGCCCATCTTCGGTGAAGGTAATCTCTTCACCGGAGTTGGTGAAATAGGAGAATGCCGCGCCTACACCAAGCGACATCCCGAAGAATTCCCAGTCTGGTCCCAGGAACGATTCAAATGGCAGCTTGAAGACGCTTGCGATGAGCCGTGCGCCAAACACAAGCCCGTTAGGCCATGCTTCTTTGCCTGTCAGGAGGTTTTCAGGAAGCGCGTAGCCCGCCTCTATCTGGAGTTTCACGTTCTGGTCAAAGAAGGTAAGACCGAGTCCGACATGGCCCGCAGTTGCGCCCAGTCCCTGGAAATCCAGGTACATGCCCTGAATGAACTCCGGAACCGAGTACCCGCCCTTGTCTCCCCTGCGCAGGTTCACGGAAATCTCCGCGATCCTGTTTTCATCAGTAGAAACTCCCACAACGCGGATCTTGTCATTAAAGCGCTGGCCTTCCTCCGGATTGAGAACCCGCACGACAGGCGGTCTGTCATCGTTTACAAGAAGCGTCTTGCACACGGCAGCGCCAGATGCCGAAATCACGCGTACAATGATGCGCACGTCGCCATCAGGGATGTTCTGGGTCTGCAGCCTGTAATTCCATTTTTCTCCACCGCCAATATTCTCAAATGACCTGCCATTGTCAAAACTGATTTCTATGCGCTCTATTTTGTTTTCTGCAATATTGCGTTCATAGATTTTATAAGCGTCAGCGTTTTCTTTGCCAACAGGCTGGATATAATAACCTGCCTCGCCTTTCATCCACGGCCTGCTTGTCACAAAGTCGCCGGGGAAGAAGTTGTTGATCCTGACCCACAGCCCCTTCTGTACATAACGGAGCGTCTGTTTTTCAGCCTTGATCACTGTTCCGTCCGCGGCTATTCCGCGGAGTTCCATGGTATACTCTCCATCGGCAAGATCCTCGGGCACCATATCCATATGGAAGAAACCGTACTCGCTCACGTCAGCGGTTTTCAAAGGCTTGTCATTTATCACGAGTTCCACGGCCTTTACACGTGACTCTGAAATAACACGGCCGCTCACTGTGAAAAATCCCGTCACTGACTCGCCCGGTACAGGGAAAATCTGCTCGATCCTGTTGACCACGGTCTTCTGCTTAATCACAATATTGCGGGTGATATAGGAGACATTGTCAGCCTTGTCACGCACTTCTATGCGCACATTATACCAGCCGGTCTTGAGTGTTGACGTGTCTATGGGATATGAGAACACGCCTGCCACAGGCAGCTTGATCTGCTGCGTCTGGCCGCCCTCAAGCGGACTCAGGAAAAGCGTGCATGAATTGATTACTATGTTGTCAAACGCGCGGCCGTCAGCCAGAAGCTTGCCAGTGACCTCCTGTCCGTCATATGGAAAATCAAGCGATACTTCCGGCAGCGTGTTGTCCACATTGAGCATGGTTGCGTAAAGGCCTTCAGTGTCAGTCATGTCCACGGCCTTTACCAGGATGCGGTGTACGCCATCAGGAACAAGAGCGGTGTTAAGGCGATAGGTCCAATCGTCCTTGCCTGTTGCCCTTGCATAGGAGTTGCCATTGTCAAAAGAAACCCACACT